>JAMOPR010000001.1 GCA_027064485.1 Desulfurobacteriaceae bacterium
GATGCGGGAGAGGAGGGTGGATTTTCCTGCATTGGGGAATCCTACAAGTCCTACGTCGGCTAAGAGTTTTAACTCAAGTTCTATCCACCTTTCTTCGCCCGGCTCTCCTGGTTCTGCAAAGTCCGGCGCTTGGCGAGTTGGCGTTGCAAATGCTGCGTTGCCTCTTCCCCCTCTTCCGCCTTTTGCCACCACCAATCTTTGACCGTGTTCAGTTAAGTCTCCTAAAATCTTGCCGGTTTCTGCATCTTTAACGACAGTTCCTACCGGAACTTTTATGATTAGGTCTTTTCCGCTCCTTCCCGTTTTCTTGCTTCCTTCTCCGTGTCTTCCCCTTTCTGCTTTATACTGGCGTTTGTATTTAAAGTCTAAAAGGGTATGAACGTTTCTGTCTGCTTCTAATATGACGTCGCCGCCTTTTCCGCCGTCACCGCCAGCAGGACCTCCTTTAGGAACGAATTTTTCCCTTCTGAACGCCACGCAGCCGTTTCCGCCGCGTCCGCCTTGGACGAAGATTTTTGCTTTATCTATGAAAGTTGCCATCGTTTTCTCCTTTTAATTGTTTTGATTATAAAGTAATCGTTGAGAGGATAGGTGCAAATGTGGGACTTGCTATTGAGATGTTTCTTTGCGATATTTTCCTTTAAAGGATTAGGAGATAGGAGGTAGTTGTGGATTTTGAGAAGGAAAAGTTTTTTGAAGAGACTTTTCCCAACTTTTACAGATTGCTTACTGATATTGCAATGGGAGTTGAAGAAGGAAGGTCGGAATGGGATGTTGTAAGGGAAGTTGTTACCGATTGTGAGATTGCTGAGAACTTGATTGGAGAGATTGAAAAATTCTTGAGAGAAAATCCTGCTCAATTTGAACACGTTGTTGGGGATGTTGGGAATAATTATTTTGGTGATACGAATGATTTTTTAAGATGGGTAGAACAACTCAAGAGGTATGTTGTATCTGTTAAGGGGAGGTTGTGTAGATAATTGAGAGAAGATTGGGATTTGTCCAGTTTTTTGAACGAGAAAACGTGGTTTTATCAGAAAAAAGGGGGATTTAGGTTTGGAACTGATACTTTCCTCCTTACAGATTTTGTTCGCTTAAAGGGTAGTGAGTATATAGCTGATTTGGGAACCGGATGTGGTGTTATACCGATTCTTCTGTTAAAGAAATATAAAGATGTTAGAGCGTTAGCAATTGATGTTTTAGCTGAGAACGTTGAGCTTACGAGAGAGAATGCCCGTCTCAACGGCGTAGAAGAAAGGTTAAAAGTAAAACTTTTAAACGTGAAGGATATAAAAAAGGAAGTAAAGGGGGGAGTTTTTGACGTTGTTGTATCTAATCCTCCTTTTATAGAAGATGGGGCAGGTAATGTGGCTTCTAATTATCACAGAGCTGTTGCAAGGCAGGAGTTAGAGGCGAGGTTGGAGGATTTTGTCTCTGCTGCTGCTTATTTGTTGAAGAATAGGGGGAGTTTTTACGTTCTTCTACCTGTTCAAAGGTTTGTTGATGTTTTGTGTTTGATGAGAAAGTATAGGTTAGAGCCTAAGAGGGTTCGTTTTATTCAACCTGATTATGAAAGTGATGCTAACCTTTTTTTGATGGAAGGTAGAAAGAACAGCGGGAAAGGTTTGGTTGTGGAGCCTCCGCTTGTTGTTTATTGCGATAGTAAAAAAAGGATATATACTAAAGAGGTGGAAGAGAAGTATGGGGGATTTTTTGAAAGGTAGAAATTTAGTTTGTGAAGTTGATGTAAAAGATATTGCATTTATTAACGCCATATTTGAGTGGTATCACGAGATTGCTACTGTTAGAACGAGAGATAGAAAGAAAGGCTTAATTGAGCTCTGGATAGCACCTGATTTTTACGATGAAGCAATGAAGGCTGTTGACTGGCTCGTGAAAGGCGGTTTTGTGAAAAAGTTTAAGGTAGTTAAAGAGGTTGGTGATGATTGGTGGCGGGAATAAAGTTAGAGTTATTGTTTTAGTTTTTCTTCTTGTTGCTTTGATTTTAAGTAACAGCTATTCGCAGAATGGTCAAAAAAATTATAAGGTTTTTTATTGGACGAAAGATTTGAAAGGTGAACCATCTTTGATAACTACTGTAGTTGTAAGTAGTTCACCCCTGGTTCTGTCAAGTAGATGTGAGGGGTATGATAAGTTTAGGTTGTTAGTTGAACCTATGGGAAATAGTTGTCTGCCGACTTTTAGGAAAGGAGATGTTTTGTCTTGTCTTGTTGTAGGGAAGAGGATTTTTTGTAGGAAAATTGAGAGGGCTTTGTATAAAAGCAAAAGGTTAGAAGTTAAATAAGAGAATAAGAGGTAGTTATGCTCAGATTAAAAAGAAATTTATTGTGTTTTCTCTTCCTTTTATTATCAATAATATCAGGAAGATCTTTTGCTACTATGAGTGACGAGTATGTGGCAATTCCGCCATTTATTAGTGAAGATGTTTATTCTAATTTAATGCTTGTTCTTGATTATTCTGGAAGTATGACGTGGGATGCTTATATTAATACTACTTCTACTTCAGGGCTTTATAAGAAAGTTTGTCTGGATAGTTATTGTAATAGATATGTGTATTCTTATTATAAGAATATTGATTATTACGGGTTTTTCAAGAAGGATGAATATTATTTTTTAAAAGATGGTGTTTATTGGGAAAAACAAAATAAACCAAACGACTGTTGGGGTGAATTTGATACAGACGGAAGTTTAATTTCTTTGACAGGGGTATGTCCTGGAAAACTTCTCAACTGGTTTTATATGACTCGTATTGATATTTTGAGATGGATTTTAACTGGTGGTAAGATAGTAGGCAATTATGTGAAAACGTATAAAGGGATATTTATAAAGAAAACTGATGTTTCCTCCTATAATGAAAAAACTGGCAAGGTTGAGGGAATTCTTCAGAAACTAGAAGAAAAAAAGATAAAACCAAGAGTTGGACTCGAAATATATGCTTATAGTTCAAAGACTGGCGGGATTATAAAAGATTGGGTATATCCTTCTTATGACTATTCTCAGGTTATTAATGCTATAAATGAAAAATTTCCGCAGGGGGGAACTCCTACAGGTGAAGCTCTTGATGAGGTTTTAAGATATTTTTCAGGAGAAGAAGGAGTATGGGGAGGATTTAGTAAGAAGGAACCAGATTATGTAGATCCTTACAACTTTGGGTTAAATGAAGATGTAAGATGTGCCAAGAATTTTGTGTTACTTATATCGGATGGTGCATGGAATGGTCATAAAATTCGTTGTGTAAAGAGGAGCTGTAGCTATTGTAATTGTTATAATTCTGTTTGTATGAAGAATTTGCCAGATATTTCTAATTGTAGGATAAGTTGTTCTTGTGCTATAGATCCTATTATTCCTGCCTACAAAATGTGGACTGGAAATTTGGTTTCTAACCTTAACGGAAAGCAAAATGTAAAAGTTTTTACTGTTGCTGCGTTTTTAAGTGATAATTCAGAAGGAATAAATGCTCTTAAAAATGTTGCTGTAGTTGGTGGTTTTCATGATGAAGATGATGATGGGGTTCCTTCCGGTTATATTTTAGACGAAAATTTGAATGTTCCGTTGCCACCTGGATGTTCCGCATGTGATTCATCTCATGAACCGCCTTGTGGGTCATTTTGCTCCCTGCCTGTAGATAATATAGGAGAATGGGATGCAAATGGTGATGGTATTCCTGATAACTTCTTTTCTGGTTCTGATCCTTCGGAGTTGAAAAAGAGTATTGAAAAAGCAATTGAAGAGATAGTTAACTCTATTGCTTCTGGAACTTCTGTTTGTGCTCTTGCAGAAAAAGGAAAACTTGGAAATGTGGCTCTTCAAGCTGTTTTTTATCCTTCGAAACAGTATAGAGATGTTACTGTTACATGGGTTGGATATTTATACAGTTGGTGGCTGCTTTCTACTGGGAGTTCACAGGATATCAGGGAAGATACAAACGGAAATCTTAAGTTAGATTTAGATAAAGATTTAATATTAAAGTGGGTTGTAGATAATTCTACGGGGGTTTTATCTATTGAAGCCTACAATGGCACTTCTGCTGGGGGGAATAAAATTACAACATACTATTCTTTTGATGAAACACATCCTCTTTGGGAAGCCGGAGAAGGACTTCTTGATGAGAATCCTCAAGGTAGGCATATTTATACTAATAATGGGAATAGTATGTTTCCTTTTGATAAGGCAAATAAAGGTAAATTTGCAGATTGTTTAGGTGATTCATTTCCTTCTTGTTTGTCTTTTGACCCTGTTAATAACTTGATTGAATATGTTCGAGGTAAGGATTTTCCTGGTTGTAGAAGTAGAACAATAGATAATAAGGTATGGAAATTAGGTGATATTATTTACTCTACTCCTACAATAGTTGATTACGGTAATTATTCTGTTGCTTTTGTTGGAGCTAACGATGGAATGCTTCATGCATTTAGAGTGGGGTATGTGAAAAAATTATTTTCTCCAAATCAGGTTGTTCGGCTTCAGAATTCTAAAGTAGATTCAGGCACTTTGGAATTAGGTAAAGAATTGTGGGCTTTTATTCCTAAGAATTCCCTTCCTTACTTGAGATTTTTAGCCAGTCATGATTATAAACATATTTATTTTGTTGATTTGAAGCCTTACATATACACCTATACTGATAGTTCTGGTAAATTACACAGAATTTTGATAGGTGGTATGAGATTAGGAGGGGCGGTTGGTTGCACGGAAAGTGGATGTATTAATCCTCCCAAAGATACATGTCCTAATCCTTCTTCGTCTTCTTGTGTAGGTTTATCTTCTTATTTTGCTTTGGATGTTACTGAGCCTACTAATCCGAAGTTTTTGTGGGAATTTACACATCCTAAACTTGGTTTTTCGTATTCTGGTCCTGGTGTTATTGAAACTAAAGATAAAAAACATTATGTTGTATTTGCTTCGGGTCCAATAAATTATTCTGCGCAGTATTCTAATGATAATCAAAGTAGTTTGAAAATCTTTATTTTGGG
>JAMOPR010000002.1 GCA_027064485.1 Desulfurobacteriaceae bacterium
TATTTCCCTTTCGTTTTTGCTACCTAAGATTTTCGTCAGTAAAGTGTTAATCATTGTCAAGCTCCCAAAAATTTGTTTAAGAATGCCAGTTTGAAATATAGCTTAAACCGATAGGTAATTCAAATGAGGTGTTAGTTGTTAAAAATTTGTAAAAATTTTGTTAAAATCTTTGCCAATTCAAAGGCGGGAGGAAAAAGATGAAAATCCACGAATATCAAGCAAAAGAAATATTCAAGAAATACGGACTTCCCGTTCCAGAGGGTATAGTAGCTCACAACGCGCACGAAGCGGAAGAAGCTGCTAAAAAGTTAGGAACGCCGGTTGTTGTCGTAAAAGCTCAGGTTCACGCCGGAGGAAGAGGAAAAGCAGGAGGTGTAAAGCTTGCTAAGTCTCCAGAAGAAGCGGGGAAAATCGCCGCTGAAATGATAGGCAGCAGACTGAAGACTTACCAGAATCCAGAGGGGCTTCCAATAAACTGTGTTTTGGTAGAAGCGGGAGTGAACATTGATAAAGAGTTTTACGTGGGTTTAACCCTTGATAGGGAAGTTTCAAAGCCGGTTCTTATGGTTTCTGCTGCCGGTGGGATGGAAATAGAAGAAATAGCAAAAAAAAGTCCAGAGTTAATTATTAAGGAACACGTAGACCCAGCAATAGGACTACTTCCTTACCAGGCAAGGAAGATAGCCTTTAAGGTAGGGCTTAAAGACAGAAATCTTATCAATCAGTTTGTAAAAATAGCGATGACTCTATCAAAAATGTATTTTGACCTTGATGCTTCACTTATTGAGATTAACCCGTTAGTTAAAACGAAAGAAGGAAATTTTGTGTGCCTTGATGCAAAGATTGACTTTGACGATAACGCTCTATACCGCCATCCTGAAATTCAAGAGCTTGAAGATACAACTCAGATAGACCCGCTTGAGCTTGAAGCTAAAAAGTGGGATTTAAACTACGTAAAGCTTGACGGCAATATAGGTTGTATGGTTAACGGTGCTGGACTTGCAATGGCTACAATGGATACGATTAAGTTCTACGGCGGTGAACCCGCTAACTTCCTTGACGTTGGGGGAACTGCTACTGTGGAAAGAGTTGCAGCAGCGTTTAAGCTCCTGCTGTCAGACCCGAAAGTGAAGGCAATTTTTGTCAACATCTTTGGCGGTATCGTCAGGTGCGACAGGATTGCCGGTGGTATCATAGAAGCAGCCAAGCAGGTTAAGCTTGATAGACCACTGATTGTAAGGCTTGAGGGAACGAACGTTGAACTTGGAAGAAAAATGTTAGAAGAGAGTGGATTGAACATCATTCCGGCAAAGGACATGGCTGATGGGGCACAAAAGGCTGTTAAAGCAGCCAAAGGAGAACTATAAGGGAGGTAAATAATGAGCGTTTTAATAGATAAAAACACAAAAGTAGTAGTTCAAGGTTTGACAGGTAAAGAAGGTTCTTTCCACGCAAAGCAGTGTCTTGACTACGGAACTCAAATAGTAGCAGGTGTAACGCCCGGTAAGGGCGGGATGATGTGGCAGGACGATGAAGGAAAATACAGCGTTCCTGTATTTAACACAGTAGAAGAAGCGGTAAAGGAGACTGGAGCAAATGCTTCTCTTATTTTTGTTCCTCCTGCCTTTGCCGCAGATGCCATAATGGAAGCGGCAAGTGCTGGTATTAAGCTGATAGTTTGTATAACTGAAGGAATTCCGGTAAACGATATGGTTAAGGTAAAGCGCGCCCTTGAAGGAACTGGCGTAAGATACGTTGGACCGAACTGCCCAGGAGTAATTACTCCTGAAGAGTGCAAAATGGGAATTATGCCGGGACACATTTTCAAAAAGGGTAGAGTGGGAATAGTTTCAAGGTCTGGAACTCTTACTTATGAAGCAGCTTATCAGCTAACTATTAGGGGTATTGGTCAATCGACAGTTATAGGTATCGGCGGTGACCCTGTTCCGGGAACAACCCATAAGGAAGCAGTAGAAATGTTTAACAACGACCCTGAAACCGATGCGATAGTTCTCATCGGTGAGATTGGTGGAACGATGGAAGAGGAGGCAGCTGAATACATAAAAGAGAACGTAGAAAAGCCGGTTATTGCTTATATAGCAGGCGTTACTGCACCACCGGGTAGAAGGATGGGACATGCCGGTGCAATCATTTCTGGCGGAAAGGGAGATGCAAAAAGCAAAATGGACGCTTTGAGAGCAGCAGGTGCCTACGTTTGTAATACTCCGGCGGAAATTGGTGAAATGGTAGAAAAGGCTTTAAAAGAAAGAGGGCTTATTTAAAACATTAGCGGAGGATATTATGGCAGCTAAAGGTGTTGTTGTAGTTAATGAGGACTGGTGTAAGGGATGTAACATATGTGCAGCCGTTTGTCCGACTAAAGTTCTTGAGCTTGACAAGGTTAAAGCGGTTATGAAAGTGGCTCATCCAGAAAAGTGTATCGGATGTAAGCAGTGTGAAATGATATGTCCGGACTTTTGCATTTACGTATTTACTCCGGAAGAATACGAAGAACTCGTAAGCGTTTAAAGGGAGGAAAGAATGGCAAAGTTGGAATTAAAGTATGGAAACCACGCCTGTGCTGAAGCGGCAGTTTTGGCAGGTTGTAGATTCTATGCAGGGTATCCTATTACCCCTTCATCTGAGATAGCCGAGAAAATGGCTGAAATGCTGCCGAAGTTGGGGGGCGTTTTTATACAGATGGAAGATGAAATTGCGTCTATGGCTGCCGTTGTTGGTGCGTCCATGGGCGGTGCAAAAGCGATGACGGCAACTTCTGGTCCTGGATTTTCTTTAAAGCAGGAAAACTTGGGATATGCTTTTATGGTGGAAGCTCCCTGCGTGGTGGTAAACGTTCAAAGGGGAGGTCCTTCTACCGGTCTTCCTACACAGATTGGTCAGCAGGAAATTATGCAGTCTCTGTGGGGAACTCACGGCGATAAGTTAATTCCTGTATTTTACCCGGGTAACGTTCAAGAGATTATGGAAGAAACTATAAGGGCGTTTAATTGGGCAGAGAGGTTAAGAACTCCCGTTGTGCTCCTTTTGGACGAAGTTTTAGGGCACATGAGGGAAACTGTTGATATGGAACAGTTTGAGGAAGGAAAATTTGAGGTGTGGAATAGGAAACAACCTGACGTTTCTCCAGAAGAATATCTACCTTACAAAGCCGGTGAGGACGATGTTCCTGCGATAGCAGATTACGGAACACCCGGATACAGGGGGCACGCAACGGGGCTTCACCACGACTATACAGGCTTTCCTACTACGAATCCTGAAATGTGTCAAGAGTTGATTGAGAGACTGATAAGGAAAGTTAAAAGGGCACAACCGGAAATGGAGAAAAACGAGGCTTATAAACTTGACGATGCGGAATTCGCAATTGTTTCTTTCGGAACAACTGCAAGGGCAGCAAAGGCAGCAGTTGACCTTGCAAGAGAAAAGGGGATTAAAGCTGGACTGCTAAGGGTTGTAACTATTTGGCCCTCTCCGGAAAAGACGTTAAACGAGCTGGCGAAATCGGTAAAAGCCATTTTGGTTCCAGAACTGAATATGGGGCAATACGTTTTGGAAGTTGAAAGGTGTGCGCAAGGAGCCTGCCCTGTTTACAGACTCAACAGAGCAAACGGTCATGTTATCTATCCTCAAGAGATTTTGGCTAAGTTAGAGGAAATTGCAAAGGGAGGTAAGTAATGAGTGCTCCTAATATACCTATGGAGAAAATAATAGAGAAAAAAACTTACTTCAAATATTTACGTCTTGATAAGATGCCTACAATCTGGTGCCCTGGTTGCGGTATCGGGCAGGCTTTTAGGGCAACCTGTATGGCTTTAGATGAACTTGGTATTCCCAACGATGAAGTTGCTATGGTTTCTGGTATTGGGTGTTCTTCGAGGACTCCCGGTTACTTTGATGGTTTTACCCTCCACACTACTCACGGTAGAGCGCTTGCTTTTGCTACGGGGCTTAAACTTTATAGACCTGAATTGACAACGATAGTGTTTTCAGGTGATGGTGACGCTTTAGCTATCGGTGGAAACCATTTTATTCACGCTGCCCGCAGGAACATAGATGTGACAATTGTCCTTATCAATAACTGGATTTACGGTATGACGGGTGGTCAAGTTTCTCCTACAACGCCTAAAGGTGCTTATGCAACAACTACACCTTATGGTAACTACGAACCTCAGTTTGATATAGCAAAGGTAGCGATAGCCGCCGGAGCTACATACGTTGCAAGAGGAACAGCTTACCATGCTATGGAGCTGAAAAAACTCATAATGGACGGGATTAAGCATAAGGGATTTTCACTTATAGAAGTTCTTTCTCCTTGCACTATCGTTTACGGTAGGAAGAACAGAATGAGCATAGAAGATATGTATTTCTGGTTTAAGGAAAATACTCTGCCGGTCAAAGCTTGGGAAAAGTTACCGGAAGAGAAGAGAGCGGGCAAAATACCTCGCGGTGTTCTTTATCACGATGATTCACGTCCGGAATATACCGAGGTTTACTGGAGTAAGGTGAAGGAGCTTTCTGGAGGTGAAAAATGAGATATGAGGTTAGAGTTATAGGTTCTGCTGGTCAGGGTTCTATTTTGGCAGCAGTAGTTTTGGCTACGGCAGCTGCAGAGGAAGGTTTGTGGGCTACTCAAACGGCTACCTACGGTGCTGCTATGAGGAGTGGAGTTTCTTTAGGAGATGTGATTATTTCTGATAGCCCTATAGATTTTCCTAAGTCTACCAATTTGGATGCTGTGATAATTCAGTCTCAAGAGGCTTATGATGATATGGTTAAGGGTAAGCCTGTGAGGCTTGACCCTGAGTGTGGTGAAAACGATGCAGATGTTTTGGTTAACGTTAAGCCGGGCGCTTTGGTGATTGTAGATGCTGATTTGGTTCAGTGTGACCTTGATGTAAATATGTATAGGGTCG
>JAMOPR010000003.1 GCA_027064485.1 Desulfurobacteriaceae bacterium
TGGTGAAAGTGAATTTTGTGTCCTGGCTGAACGATTACGTCTGCGTCTTTTGAAAGGGAGAGTTCAACGTCAATAATTTTTGTGGGTTTTAAGTATCCTGGAGAGGCGATTATATCGCCTCTTTCAATGTCTTCTTTTGAAACATCAGATAGATTGAGTGCCGTTCTCTGCCCTGCTAACGCTTCTTCTCTGTTTTTCCCGTGAACTTGAATATTCCTTACCTTTACTGTTCTACCTTGCGGTAGTATTTCTACTGTATTACCTACTTTTACTTTTCCGCTTAAAAGCGTTCCCGTGATAACTGTCCCGAAGCCTTTTATCGTAAAAGAGCGGTCAACGGGAAGCCTTAAAATGCCTTCTGTAGTTTTTGGTTCTACTGTTTGGGCTATTTTGTCTATTTCTTGAATAAGTTCTTTTATTCCTTCGCCGGTTTTTGAGGATACTGCAACTAAAGGTGCGTTTTCTAAAAATGTCCCTTTCACGAAATCCTTAACATCTTCCTTTACCAGTTCGAGCCAATCTTCATCTACTATGTCTTTTTTTGTCAGAACGATTATCCCGTTTTTAGTTCCAAGGGTTTGGCAGACTGTAAGGTGTTCTTTTGTTTGGGGCATTACTCCTTCGTCTGCTGCTATTACGAAAAGAACGAGGTCAATACCCGATGCCCCTGCCAGCATGTTTTTGATGAACTTTTCGTGTCCTGGGACGTCAACAATACCGGCAAAAATACCGGAGGGGAGTTCTATGTTGGCAAAGCCTATATCAATTGTCATTCCCCTTTTCTTTTCTTCTTCCCAACGGTCTGTATCTATGCCGGTAAGAGCTTTTATAAGCGTTGTTTTACCGTGGTCTATATGTCCTGCTGTTCCGATAACGATAAACTTTTTCATTTTTAACCTTGCAATTCTCCTGTTCTTTTTGAAAACTGAAGTATAGTAAGTCCAACTAATTTTTCAGTTTCAGGGTCTATTCTGACTATTGTTCCATCTCCAATATCTATCCCTTCTGCGGGTTTGGGTTCTCCAAAGGATATATAGAGAACGTCAGCTTCTTTATCGTAATGAAAAGTAGAACTTATTTTATCTGGAATTTTTAGCGTTGCCATAGTATTTTCCTCCATTTTGGTAACCTTCTTGTAAAGTAAGCCGTTATTACAAAACCGTCATTTTCCTGTTCTTTGTAAACTACTATAAGATGTTTGTTTTCAGATACAGGCGTCTTCTTGTATATTTTAGTAGCCATAAGTGCTTCATTATCTCCTTCAAGTATTTTGTCAGGATTTGATATTGTTTCTATTATCCAATCTTCACAACCTTTCATTTCCGGGTGTCCCTGGCAAATGTGAAATAACCTTTCTTTTGTTAGCCTTATGGGAATGCCGTTGACGGATACGACATTTTTACTTTGCATAGTCTACTGCCCTTGTTTCTCTTATTACGGTTATCTTGATTTGTCCGGGGTATTGAACTTCCTCTTCTATCTTTTTTGAAATTTGGTGAGCCAAGAATGCTGCTTCTTCGTCAGTTATTCTGTCCGGTTCTACCATTATTCTTACTTCCCTTCCTGCTTGAATGGCGAACGCTTTCATAACGCCAGGGAATGATTCAGCAATGCTTTCAAGTTTTTCTATCCTTTTAATATAAGCTTCAAGGCTTTCTCTTCTTGCACCTGGGCGGGCGGCTGAAAGGGCATCAGCCGTTGCAGCACATACCGATTCAATTGTAGTAAATTCAACTTCACCGTGATGAGCGGCAGCGGCGTTTACTACAGCTTCTGGTTCTCCGTATTTCTTTAAAATATCAGCGCCTATGAGGGCGTGGGAGCCTTCTACTTCGTGAGTTACTGCTTTACCGATATCGTGGAATAGTCCTGCTCTTTTTGCAAGCTGTTGGTCTGCTCCGATTTCTGCCGCTATCATACCGGCAAGGTATGCAACTTCCTTGGCGTGCTGAAGGACGTTTTGACCGTAGCTTGTCCTGAATTTTAGTTTTCCTAACAGTTTTTTAAGTTCTGGGTGAACGTTGTCTATACCTAATTCAAATAGGACTTCTTCTGCTGCGTTGAGAATTTCCTGGTCTATTTCTTCTTTAACTTTTTCCACTACTTCTTCTATACGCGCAGGGTGAATTCTTCCATCTGCTACGAGCCTTTCTAATGCTATTCTTGCAATTTCCCTGCGGACCGGGTCAAACGAAGATATTGTGACGGCTTCTGGTGTATCGTCAATGATAAGGTCAACACCTGTTGCGAGTTCAAACGCTCTGATGTTCCTTCCTTCTCTACCGATGATTCTACCTTTCATTTCATTGTTGGGGAGGTCAACAACGGAAACAGTTGTTTCGGCAATTGTGTCTGTAGCAAGGCGTTGGATGGTTGTGGCTAATATTTTGCGAGCTTTTCTATCAGCAGTTGTCTCGAATTCTTCTTCTATTTTCTTGTATTTTATTGCCAAGTCTTTTCTTATTTCATCTTCCATCCGTTTCATTAATTCTTCTTGTGCCTCTTCCCTTGTCATTCCGGATATTTCTTCAAGTTTCTTGATTTCTTCTTCTATTAATTGATTTACTTTCATTTCCTTTTCGAGCAGTTCAGCTTCCAATTTTTCTACTTCTGCTCGCTTTTCTTCAAGTTCAGCTTCTACTTTTTCTAAGAATTCTGCGCGTTTATCTAAGTTTTCTTCTCTTTTGTCGAGTGTGGATTCTCTTTTATCTAAATATTCTTCACGCCTTAAGAGCCTTTTTTCAAGCTCGGAAAGTTCTCTACGTTTTTCTTTTAATTCTTCTTCAAGTTTTTCTTTTTCTTTTAAGACTTCTTCTTTGGCAGATAGTAAGGCTTGGCGCCTCATTTCTTCAAATTTTTCTCTCGCTTCGGTTAAAAGTTTTTCGGCTTTTTCTTTGAGTTCTCTTGCTTCTTCTTTAGCTCTTTCTATGAGCCTTTCGGCTTCTGCTCTTGCTTCTTCTTTGATTTTCTGCTCGATTTTTTCCTTTTCTACCTGACTCTTTTTTGTGCCGATTAGGTAGCCAATTGCCAGTCCTGAAATTACAGCCATTATGGCGACTATGATTAGTTCCATTCTTTCCTCCTTATTTCTCTCTTTTCTGTGGTTACTACATCCATGGGGATGTCTAAGGGAGTGGCGGGGATTTTTTCCACTACCTGAAAGTCGAAGCAGATACCAATTTTAGTTTCGATTTTCCATTTAGCAAGGAAGCGGTCGTAGAAACCACCTCCGTATCCTATACGAAAGCAGTTAAGGTCAAAAGCTATCCCGGGGACAAATACAACATCTATGGCTTTGAGTATTTTTTGGGGGTTATACGGAGGTTCTGGAATAGAAAATTTTCCCGGTGTCAGCTCACTTAAATTGTTAATAGCTATAGGAATAATCTCTTTTCCTTCCGTTTTTGGGAACGCTACGGTTTTGCCACTTTCCAGCAAAGTTTTTGCTAAATTAAGTAGGGTTACTTCGTTTTTAAATGGATAATAGAAGAGGAAGGATTCAGCGTTTGAAAAAGACTTGTAAAGTTTATCTTCTATCCTTTTTGATAGTTGCACTACTTCATCTTTTGAGAGTAAAAGCCTCTTTTGCTTCATAAGTTGGCGTATTGCCTCTTTTGTCATGGTTACCCCTTAATCTGAAAGTAAGGGGCATAAGGGAAGATTGTTAAGGAGCTGTTTTCCGAGGCGTTATTAGAAGTTTAGCACCTTCTTCAAGCCTTTTTATTTCTTCGCCTAACTCTTTAATCTGACTTTTTAGTGATTCATTTTCGTCGAGAAGGTAAAAGCACACTACTATCAGTGCTTTATCTAAAGTTATCCTGCTGTTTCCCGACTTTATCCGCGAAATCATATTTTCGAGACGAGAAGCAAGCTCCTTTACGTATTCGGGGTCTTTGTCCGTCTTTATGTTAAATTTTCTGCCTGCTATGGTTACTTCAACTGTTTCGGGTAAACTCATTCAATCTTCCTCTTATGCCCTTAATGTAGCTCCGTAATTTTCAAGCTCCTTAATTATAGCATTCATTATGGTATTTACTTCTTCGTCGGAAAGGGTTCTATCTTTTGCTCTGAACTTTAGGGAGAACGCTACGCTTTTCTTACCTTCGGGAATACCTTTGCCTTCGTAAACGTCGAAGAGTTTCAGCGATTCTAAATGTTTGGCTTTTGAACGTATAATCTTTTCTATTTCTGCTACCGGTTTTTCTTTTTCTACTACAACAGCTATGTCTCTCGTTACCGGCGGGAATTTTGGAATTTGCTTAAATGAAGCTTTTATGGAGAGGGCTTTTGATAGTAGTTTATCGAGATTGAGTTCGGCTATAAAGATGTCCTGCTTAACTTCGAATTTTTCTGTGACATCCGGATGAAGTTTGCCTATAAAACCTACTTCTTCTCCGTCAACAATTATTTTGGCGCTTTGACCGGGGTGGAGAAATAGTTTTTCGTTTTGAGCTGAAAATTCGGCGTTTACGTTGAGTTTTTCAAACAAGGATTCAACAGTGCCTTTTAGGTCGTAAAAGTCAGCGTTTCTTTCTCTGTAAAGGTTATCTTTAACTTTTCCTGTTAAAAGGAGTGCAACGTGTAGTGGTTCTTCGGGAAGTTTTTCGCCTTTGTTGATAAATACTTTTGCAACTTCAAAGAGAGCCACATCTTTTTCGTTTCTATTTATGTTATTAACGGCATTTTGAACCAAGGATGGGAATAGGTAGTTTCTCATGTAAACCCATTCTTCTGATAATGGGTTGGCGATTTTCGTTAATTTTGATACGTCTAAACCGAACTTTGAGTAGAGTTTTTCTCCTATAAAGCTGTAATTGATTGCTTCGTTATATCCGTGAGATGCGATAAATTCTTTGATTTCCTGAATGTAGAAGTAGCG
>JAMOPR010000004.1 GCA_027064485.1 Desulfurobacteriaceae bacterium
TTTCGGTTTTTACCTCATCTTCTACGGCACGTTTCGATTCTTAATTGAATTTTGGAGGGCAACACCGAAGGAAATTTTCGGCACTTTCAGCAACAATCAAATAATAAGTATAATAATGGTCACGGTCGGAACAGCAATCGTTCTTTATAAGAGAAAAAAAGCGGAGGCGTTAAATGGATAAGAGATACGCTTACTTTGAAGGAAAATTCGTTCCAATTGAAGAGGCAAATATAAACATACAAACAAACTCTTTTCACTATGGAACAGCAGTATTTGAAGGAATAAGAGCATACTGGAACGAAGAAAAACAGCAACTTTTCGGACTGTTCTTTAAAGAACACTACGAAAGAATGCTAAGAAACTGCAAAATCCTCAACCTTAAAGTCGAACTATCGGCAGAAGAGCTAACGGAAATAACCGTTGAACTTTTGAGAAAGTGTCAACACAAAGAAGATACTTACATAAGACCGATAGCTTATTTTGCCGACCTTACAATATCTCCAAAGTTAGTAGGATATAAAACAGAAGTTGCAATATACACGTTACCGCTCGGAAACTACCTTGACCTTTCAAAAGGCTTAAAGGCTAAAACATCTTCTTGGCATAGAATCAACGATACTATGATACCTGCCCGCTGCAAGGTAGCTGGAGCATACGTAAACAGCGCATTTGCAAAAACAGAAGCCATCGTAAACGGATACGATGAAGCGATAATGCTTAATCCAGATGGAACGGTAGCGGAAGGAAGCGGAGAGAACCTATTTATAGTGAGAAACGGAAAGCTCATAACGCCTCCCTCTTCAAGTAACATTCTCGAAGGTATAACGAGAAACGCTGTAATAGAAATAGCCAAAAATGAACTGGGTATTGAAGTTGAAGAACGCCCGATTTTAAGAAGCGAAATCTACGTAGCTGATGAAGTGTTCTATACAGGAACAGCAGCTCAAGTAGCACCAATCGTTCAGGTTGACCATGTAACGATAGGAAACGGCGAAATAGGGAAAGTAACGAAACAATTGCAAGACATCTACTTCTCTATCGTTAAGGGAGAAAATGAAAAGTATTCACACTGGCTAACGCCGATTTACTAAAAATGAGACTTACAAAAGAAGAGATTAAAGCTATAAAGGAAACGGCGATTGAAGTGTTTGGGGAGGGGGTGGAGGTGTGGATTTTCGGTTCAAGAGTTGACGATTCAAAAAAGGGTGGAGATATAGACATTTATATAGAAACTAACAATTATCAAAACGTTGTTGAAAAGAAAATAAAGTTTTTAGTAAAGCTAAAAGATACCATTGGAGACCAAAAGATAGATGCAGTAATTAAAAGGAAAAACTGCCAAGAATTCATATGCAGAGAAGCAAAGAGTAAAGGAGTAAAAATTTGAAAGACCTTAAAGTAGTTTTTATTGAACTGGAAAAACATAAGGAACGTCTTGTATACTCCAAAAAGAAAATAGAAAGCTGGGACGAAATAGACGAAAAAACTTTTCAAAATCCCGAAAAAGTAGAAACAATAGATTCATTTATCTTCCGATTTTCCAAACTACAAGACTCTATAGGAGAAAAACTCTTCCCATTAACGCTTGAATTCTTAGGTGAAGAAGTCAGAAACAAACCGTTTATAGACATTCTAAACAGACTTGAAAAACTTGAACTTATTGAATCAGCACAAAAGTGGAAAGAGCTGAGGGAACTAAGGAACGTTTTAACCCACACATATCCGTGGGAAACCGAAATAATCATAGATACAGTCAAAATCGCTCTAAGAAAATCTGAAGAACTGATAAAAACACTTGATAAATTTAAAGATTTCCTTAAAAAAAGAGGACTGGAAATAAAATGAAAATCCACGTCTCCATCCCCCAAAACAAAACCCTCTACCACGTCTTGAGAGAAAAAGGACTGATAAAATCCGCCTACTGCGGCGGAAGGGGAATCTGCGGCAAGTGCAAGGTAAAAGTTGACGGTAAAGACGTCGTTTCCTGCCTCTTTTGGGGACCATTCGAAGGCGAAGTAGAAATAGATGAAGAAAACCTCATATACATTGGTGAACCTCTACCCGATATACCTCCATCATCAGAAACAGGTATAGGCATTGCCCTTGACGTTGGAACAACAGGAATTGAAGCTGCTGCTTTTGACCTAAGCACAGGCAAGTTCATAAAAAGACTAAAAACGCTCAACCTGCAATCCGTTTTCGGTGCAGACATCGTAACCAGGGTAGAACAAGCTGCCAAAGGTTTTTACAAAAAAGAAAGAGATTTACTTCTCAAATCCATCAAACTGCTCTTTAAAGAATTCAACGTTGAAATTCACAAAGTTATCGCCGTATCCAACCCAGTAATTCACCACTTTCTCCTAAACTTACCAGTAAAAACCTTTGAACAGCATCCCTTTTCTCCTATAGTTTCAGACACAGTAATCAAAACAGGAAAAGAATTAAACATAGAAGGGTTTGAAAACACAACCTTCATATTTCCCCCTCTGATAGGCGGATTCGTTGGTTCAGACTTCCTCTCAAACGTTTTAGCCTTAAAAAAAGAAGGAACAAACTCCTTTCTCGTAGCAGACCTTGGAACAAATGCAGAAATGGGACTCATAACAAACGATACCCTTTTAGCTTCCTCCGTTCCTGCAGGACCAGCCTTTGAAGGAGTAGGACTTTTTTCCGGAATGAGAGCAGTTGAAGGAGCAATTTACAAAGTCTTTTTTGATGGAAGAAGTTTTAGATTCTTAACCATAGGCAACAAAAAACCTACAGGTTTATGTGCAAGCGCCTATTTTGACCTTATATACCTACTAAAAAGCTTCAGAGCAATTAATAAAGAAGGAACTTTCATAGACAATCCACCTCCGCTAATAAACAATTACATAGAATCCATAGAAGGTGAAAAGGCTTTTATCCTTTATAAAGATGAAAACTCCCTAATTGCCCTTACACAGTCAGATATAAGAAAATTCCTTTTAGCAAAAGGCGCTATCTACGGAGGACTTTACGCCTTAACAAACAGCAGAAAAATTCCAGATTATCTCTTCTTCAGCGGTGATTTCGGAAGCCACCTTGACTCAAGAAGCATCAAAGGGTTAAAGGTCATACCCGAAAACCTACCTCCTCCTACTCCAAAAGGTAATTTAGCACTGAAAGGCGCTTCGCTTCTGTTAACAGAAAACTTTAAAGAAGCAGAAAAAATTAAGGAAAAAACAACCGCTTTAGATTTAGCCACAGACAAAACCTTTGAAAAAGGCTATATTGAAGGACTGGAAATCTAACAGAGAGGCAGTAAATTGAGAAAGATAAGGAAAGCTGTTATTTCCGACGCAGAGAAAATTCAATTCCTGATTAACGAATATGCCAAACAAGGGTTAATGCTCCCCCGTTCAATCAACAGCATCTATGAAAACATAAGAGATTTCTGGGTTTGCGAAGAAAACAGTAAAGTAGTCGGAATTTGTGCACTAACGATATTTTGGAGTGACCTTGCAGAAATACGCTCCTTAGCCGTTGCACCAGAACATGTTAGGAAAGGTATCGGAACAAGTTTAGTGAAAAAAGCTCTTGAAGAAGCAAAAGAATTAGGAATAAAACGCGTCTTTACCCTTACCTACCAAGTTGGTTTCTTCAAAAAGTTAGGATTCAGAGAAATAGACAAAAGTTCTCTTCCTCAAAAGATATGGCGAGACTGCATAAACTGTGTAAAATTTCCCAACTGCGACGAAACTGCAATGGAAATAACACTAACAGGAGAAGAAAATGACGCCGGAAAAACAGCTTGAAATTATCAAAAGAGGAACTGTCGAAATAATAGGCGAAGAACAACTACTGGAAAAACTAAAAAATGGAAAAAAACTAAAAGTAAAAGCAGGTTTTGACCCAACAGCCCCAGACCTACACTTAGGACATACTGTTTTACTTTGGAAATTAAGAGACTTTCAGGAATTAGGGCATGAAGTTTACTTTCTTATAGGTGACTTCACAGCAATGATAGGAGACCCAACAGGGAAATCCGAAACCCGCCCACCTCTAACAAGAGAACAAGTTCTTAAAAACGCAGAAACTTACGCAAAACAGGTGTTCAAAATACTCGACCCGGAAAAAACTGTTGTTGTTTTCAACAGCGAGTGGCTTGGTGAAATGTCCGCATCAGACCTTATAAAGTTAGCTTCTAAATATACCGTTGCGAGAATGCTCGAAAGGGATGATTTTGCCAAGAGGTTCAAAGAACAACGTCCTATACATATCCACGAATTCATCTATCCACTACTTCAGGGATACGACTCGGTAGTTTTAAAAGCAGATGTGGAATTAGGCGGAACAGACCAAAAGTTTAATCTCCTTATAGGAAGACATCTTCAAAGAGAATACGGGCAAGAAGAACAAACTTGCATAATGATGCCGATTCTTGAAGGATTGGACGGCGTCCAGAAGATGAGTAAATCGTTAGGTAACTACATCGGTATTTTAGAACCACCCGAGGAACAGTTCGGTAAAGTGATGAGAATTTCAGATGAGCTTATGTGGCGTTACTATAAATTAGTTACAAGGGTGCCAGAAGAAGAAATAGAAAAGATGAAAAAAGCAGTAGAAGAAGGAACACTACACCCAATGGAAGCTAAAAAACGTCTTGCTGAAACGATAGTAAAAACGTTCCACGGGGAAGAAGCTGCCCAAAAAGCAAGAGAACACTTTGAAAAAGTATTCTCAAAAAGAGAAATTCCGGGAAACGTTCCAGAGCCTCAAATAACAATACCGGAGAATCCGGTATGGCTTCCAAGACTTCTAAAAGAAGCAGGGCTCGTCAAATCAACTTCAGAAGGCAGAAGGCAGATAAAAGGCGGAGGAGTAAGAATAAACGGGGAAAAGATAACAGA
>JAMOPR010000005.1 GCA_027064485.1 Desulfurobacteriaceae bacterium
TCTCCTTCTTTAACTATCATTTTTTTTCCTCCTGCATTCTTGCTATCGTTAGAGTTCCGCATCCCCCTAATTTGTCGGTTCTAAAACGATTGCTAAGAGTTACCCTTACTCCGTGTTTTCTCAAGAATAGGAATGCTTTTTCATATTCCTCTTTTGATACGGCTTTGTAAGGGATTCCTTCAACTTCGTTAAACATCATAAGCATTACGGTGAAACGGTGCTTTTTAGCTAATTCAGCTAATTTTTTTAGTTCTTCTTCGTTGTCGTTTAGGTTTTTTATAAGTAAGTAACCTAACTGGAATTTCTTTCTTCTTGAGGAGGAAGATTGAGAAAGATGTTCTTCTACTGCGTTGAGTATGTCGTTCAAATTTTCTTTTAACTTGAATATCTTTTCCCGTTTTTGAGGAGAGATGGCGTGAACGGAGATAGTTAATCCGTTGTGGTTTGATTTGATTAAAGTTTTGAAGTTTTTTAAGGGATATCCAGTTGAGCTTATGGTTACCTTTAATCCGACTTTTCTAAAGTAGTTGACGGCTTCTACAACGTTTTCTACGTTGAGAGCTGGTTCTCCTATCCCTGCTATGGCTATTCCTTTTATTGGAAGTTGTTCTTTTAAAAGTTCATACTGCTTTATTATCTCTTCTGCTGTTAAATTTCTGAAGAAACCTTTCATTCCCGAAGCACAGAAACAACATCCTATGGGACATCCTACCTGTGTTGAGATGCAGAGGCGTTCTCCTTTGTAGAAAACCGATTCAACGTTGAATCCGTCTTTTGTTTCGTATATGAAAAGTTTATTCAGAGGACTCGTTAGCGTCCGAATCACTTTCATTGCCTATTACTCCGGCTCTTGTAAAGCATTTAAATCTGTCATCAACTTTTTCTTTCAACTTTTCTATGTATTCGTTCCAGGTTTCTTCTGAAACGAACTGTTTTATGTGAAATTGTTTTTTCCCTGTTCCTTCTATTTCCACTGTTACAGTTTCCAGTATAACGTTGACGTCAACAACTGTTCCTTTGCCTTCAGGGGTTTCTATTTCTTCTCCGACCTCTGGGAGAAAGTTTTTGATGTAGTAGTTTGCTTCTTCGTATTTAAGACAGCACATTAACCTTCCGCACGCTCCTGAAAGTTTTGCGGGATTTGGTGGTAACCCTTGAAGCCTTGCAAGATTTAGAGACACGGAATCGAAGCATTCAAGAAATTCCTTGCAACAGCAGATTCTGCCACACATTCCTACAGCGCCTGTCATTTTGACTTCATCGCGAACGCCTATTTGCCTGAGTTCTATTCTGGTTTTGAAGTGTGAAGCTAAGTCTCTTACTAACTGGCGGAAGTCAACGCGGGATTCTGCTGTGAAGTAAAAAACGATTCTTTCTTTATTGAGGGTAGTGTAAGCTTTGACTAATTTCATTGGTAGTTGATGTTTTTCAACCTTTTCCTTGCATACTTCGAGGGCTTCTGTTAAAAACAGTTCGTTTTCTGTAAACTTGTTAAGGTCTTCTTCCGTTGCCTTTCTGAGGAGTTTGTAAAGGGAAGAGGGAGAAATGTTAAATTTGAGGAGTGCTTGTTCGTCGAAGTTATAAGTGTTGAGGACTTTTACTATTTCTTCACCTCTGTCTGTTTTTGCTACTGCTCTTTCGCCGTAGTTGAGTTTGATTTCTGATGTGGCAAGACCAGTTTTTTCTGTATCCATGTATTTGAATTTGGTTATGAACATTGCTTCCCTCGTTTGGTTTTATTCAAAATAAATGTATGGCTTATTGAACGGAAGGCAATTTGTCTTTTAGTTTTTTTATGACTGCAAAGTTGAATCCTAATAGAAAGAAGAGAGTAAATTGAACTTCTGCGTCGGTGAAGTTGTTTTCAAAGAATCCTGCTAACATGAAACCTAAGTAACCGAAAGAGAGGATGGAGAGAGGGGGAGGATTTTGGAAAATTTCAGGTTGCGATAGATTATGTAAACCCAGAATAAAAGATAACCTAACAAACCCAATATTCCGTATTTTGCTAAGAATTTGAGATATATGTTATGTGTTTCTCCTCCATGGAAGTGTATTAGTTCTTCCTTTCTGGGTTCTGTTCTTTTGTAAATTTCTTTGAAACTTTCCTCGAAATGCTTGGCAGCCAATTGTTTCCCTTTTTCTCCAGCACCTATTAGAAGTTGTAAAGGAGAGTATTCGTATTTGAAGGCTTTGAGGTAAGAGTTCCATATGGTTAGCCTATCTAAGTTGCTTTGGAGAGTTAATTTGTCAATTTTTGTGTTCGTTTCTACAGCGCCAATAGTTTGAAGCCTATATCTTAAAGGTGGATAAGATAATAGAATTACCGTTGTTAAACTTAAGAGAATGGAGATACTTGTGAATAGACGTTTGTTATATTTAAAGTTGTATAAGGCTAATAATACCGTGAACAGTCCACATCCGAGCCAGTAAGACCTGCTTTGAGTCAGGATAATACCTATCAGCGAGAGAACTGCTGTTAATGGGTAGAGTTTTCTGTGTTCTTTGAAACTGAGGAAAGTAAATAGCAGGAAGAGTAAGTATAGAACGCCTGCTTCGGTTAGGGGATGATTGAGGAATCCTGTTGCTCTCATAGGAGATAGAAAAAAGTGAATGTTCTGGAGATTAAAGTGTTTGACGTTTTGGTGAGTGAAAACTTCAAAGATTAGGGAGAGGGAAGAAATAATTGTAGATATTGAAAGAAGAGTCAGTAGTAGATTGTTGTTTTTCTTTAAAAATACTTTGAACGATACAAAGTAAGGAATTAAGTGGTGGTTGATATCTGTGTGTTTCGTAAGTTTTCTAAGCATTTCAATATTAAAAAGAGAACTTATGAATTCAGGGATAGTAAAGAATAGAAGCGGTTTAATAGGAGGAAGAGAAAGTTGAGCTTTGCTGAATAGGTATACAAGTAATCCTAATATTCCGATTCCTGCAGCAACGTTATCCAGCGCTATTGACGTTGGTAGAGAGAGTGAAAAGATAATGGCAGAGAGAAATATTAATTTTTCTCCAATAGTTTTAAGCTTTTCCCTCAATCTTTTCCCTCAGTTTCTTTACATTTTCGTAGGGGTCACCGCTTTCAAAGGCAGCTCTTACCACTGCTATGCCAGCGGGTTTACATTTAAGGACTTCACCTACGTTTGATACGTTAATGCCGCCGATTGCCACTACAGGGAGAGAGGAAATTTTTACAGCTTCACAGAGAAGTTTTGTTCCGGTGGTGGAGGCTGGATTTTCCTTTGTAGTTGTGGGGAATATAGGTCCGAAACCTATGTAGTCTGCAAACTTTTCTTTTGAAGCTTCTTCTACTTCGCTTAAGTTGTGAGTTGAAAGACCGATGATAAAGTGATTGCCTGCTATTCTCCTTGTAACGTCAACGGGTAAATCTTCCTGCCCTAAATGGACTCCATCTGCTTTAACTGCTAAAGCCAAATCTAACCTATCGTTGACTATAAATGGAATGTCGTGGTGTTTAGTTGCCTCTCTTACTAAAGAGGCTTCTTCAAACATCTCTTTTGCTGTTTTGTTTTTCGCTCTATACTGAATTACTGTGGCACCGCCGAAAATAGCCCTTTCTACTGCCTCATAAATGTTGAAAATGTTGAGGTAACGTTCATCTGTGATTACGTAAAGGGAAAGGTCTATCACTGATTACCTCTGGGAAAAAAGAAATGGTAGGACCGAGGGGTTTCGAACCCCTGACCTCCACCGCGTCAAGGTGGCGCTCTCCCACTGAGCTACGGTCCTACGCTTTATTGTTGTCTAAAAATATAGTTAGGTTATTGGACAGCTGCAAGTTTCTTTTCAAGTTCGGCAACTGCTTTTGCAACTTTTGATTGTCTTCTTGCAGCTTCGTTTTTATGAATTGCTCCCCTTGCAGCAGCTCTTTGTATCCACTTCATGGCTACTTTAAGTTGTTCTTTTGCTGCTTCAAGGTTTCCTTCTTCAACAGCCTTGAGAACTTTCTTCGCTTCTGTTTTCATCCTTCTTACGTAGTATCTGTTCCTTTCTCTTCTCTTTATGTTCTGGCGAAGTCTCTTTTTAGCAGATTTCGTATTGGGCATTCTATTTCCTCCACCCTTTGATTGGATTTGACGGGGGAAAGTTTATAGCACTAATTCGGTAAAAGCAAGTGTTTTGGATATAATTCTGGAAACCAGTTTGTGAGGTTATCTTGCTTGAGATTGGGCAAAAAGCGCCGGAGTTTTGTTTGCCTGATGATACAGGTGAAGAGGTGTGCTTAAAAGATTTAAAGGGAAAGTGGGTAGTTTTGTATTTTTATCCAAAAGACAATACACCTGGATGCACTAAAGAGGCGCAGCAGTTTAGTGAACTTTTAGATGAGTTTGAGAAGTTGGGGGCTGTTGTTTTGGGGGTTAGCCCTGACTCTGTTGAGAGTCATAAAAGGTTTAAGAGTAAGAAAGAATTGAGAGTTACGCTTCTTAGCGATGAGGATAAAGGAGTTATAAAAGCTTACGGAGTTTGGCAGCTTAAGAAATCTTATGGTCGTGAATATTACGGTGTTGTTAGAACTACTTACCTTATAAATCCTGATGGAGAAGTGGCTTTTGTTTGGAAAAAAGTTAGAGCTAACGGACATGCTCAAAAAGTGTTGGAGAAGTTAAAAGAAATACAAAGTGGAAGAAATTTTTCTCTTTAAGGGGATTTCATGAACAGGAGAGTGCGTTCTTTAAGGGCTTATCCGCAGGATAGGTTAAATAAAGCTAAGGAGGAAGCGAAAGCGAAGGGATTGAAGATATACGATTTTGGAACTGGCGACCCGAAAGAGCCAACGCCTCCTTTTATCAGGGAGGCGCTTATAAATGCTGTTCCTGAGGTTAGTCAGTATCCTA
>JAMOPR010000006.1 GCA_027064485.1 Desulfurobacteriaceae bacterium
ATGTCCAACTTGATTAAACATTTCAAGAACAGCTTCTTTAACAACTTCTGGATAGTCCGGCGCTTTCAGGTATTTTGCTGCGAATTCCCTGCTAAATGTTTTTATATCGGGCATGTAAATATCAACCAGTCCATTTAATTCTTTTAAAACCTTAACGCTTTCGTAACCGCCGCAGTTGTAAACTATCGGCAGTTTAAGCCCCTTGCTTTTTGCCATTTCAACAGCCCCAAATATAAAAGGAACCTGATGGGTAGGCGTAACTAAGTTGATGTTATGACATCCCATTTCTTGAAGCTTTAGCATTATTGCAGCAAGCTCTTCAACTTCTACGTATTCACCTTCAAGAAGATGAGAAATCTCGTAGTTCTGGCAGAAAACGCACTTTAAGTTGCAGCCTGAAAAGAAAATCGTTCCCGAACCACCCCAGCCAACTAAAACCGGCTCCTCTCCAAAGTGAGGGAATGCAGAAGAAACCATAGGTTTATCCTTAACGCCGCAAACGCCAACTTCTCCTTTATCTCTCAACGCTTTGCACTCTCTCGGGCACAAAACGCACGGCGAAAGAAACTTTTTCATCCCATCTCCGCCTGAATGTGCTTTAAATACATCGTTCCGTAAGCACCTTTAGGCAGAAAGAAAAAAATCCTTCCCGCCACTTCCCTTAACTCTCTCACCCTAACGTAAGTCATCCGATAGTCACCCTTTATCTTCATCAGCTTTAAAATGGAAATAAACTCTTTCAGCTCAAATCCCTCTTCTTTTAAAACTTTTTCGTAGTAAGGCTCTGAATGAAGCAGTTTTTTCTTGTATCCTAAAATTGTCCAGAACTTCGGCAGTTTCTCTTCATCAATTTGAGAGGGAATAAAAAACTTTTCACCCTTCTCTTCAATATAAATTCCATCAGTCAGCTCTTTTAAGTAGAGTTCAAGGCTTTTATTCCACAGGTAAGAAAGGTAAGCGTCAACTAAAAAGTTTTCCAGCCACTTCAGTCTTTTCTTCTTCCCTTCCAAAACAGCAAGAATTATCCTTTTCCCTCTCTCGTAATTGTTTGCAATTCTCTGAACGTCGTAGTAGTTGATAAAAGAGGATTTCAGCTCGTAAGGAAAACCCGAAACGTTAACGGCAAATTTGTTTCCTTTCAGCTGACCTATTTTTAATTTCCTTTTTGCTTTCCCCAAAAACTTTAAAATGAACCACTTTCCACCTTCAAGTTCTTTCCTTACAAAGTCTCCCTGAAAGCTGTCAAAGCAAACTTTTTGAAACGTTAAGGCAAAAGCATCTTTCAAACCTGCATAGGAAAACTTTAACTCTTTAGCCAGCTCTTTAGTTGAAATCCCGCACTTTGCAAGAAGGTAAATGTAAAAGTTACCGCTCTCTTCAAGCGGTATGTCGGAAATTTCTTTTACTATAAAGTCTTCAGGTTTTTCTCTTTTCCAGATAAAAGGAACTGTCATCTCAACTTACCCCTTAGGTAAAACGAACCTGTTACGACGGCAGGAAAATCCACCTTCTCCACTTCAATCCTTTCAATCTTCTCTCCCCTAATCTCCAAACTCTTTGCAACTTCAAGGATTTCTTCCGCTTTCAATCCTCTCTCGTTGTCAATTGAAACAGCGTAAAAGTTCCCACCGCTCCAACCCAAATACTCCTTTACCACCCGCAAGTTAGCCGATTGATTTTTATCCCTTAACCCGCCGTAGAAAACAGAAGCGCGAATACCCAAACTTTTAAGCGTGGAAAAAAGGGATTTCAAAGCGTCTTCGTTGTGGGCGACGTCGAAGAGGAGGGGGGGATTTTTCCTCAAAACCTCAAACCTTCCCTTCAAAGTAACATCAATAGATTGCGGTATAAAAAACTTTTTTCCCATAAACCTCTCAACAAAAACGTGAGACACCTTTAGCCCACAAGCAGCGTTAACAGCCTGATGCTTCCCCACAACATTTAAAGAAACAGGAACCTGACTCATGTAATAAAAGTTCGTTCCTGAAAGAGAAACAGAAACTTCATCTTCCCAGAAATCAGCCCCGTAAAAGTAAGTTTCTTCAGGAAACCTATCAGAAAACTTTTTCAAAACGCCCAAATCGTTTTTAGACACCACTCCCACCATATTCGGCTTTAAAACTGCCAGCTTTTCAGAAAAAATCTCTTCAAGAGTATTACCCAAATAATTTTGATGGTCTAATCCTACAGTTGTTATAACTCCAACCTGATGGTCTAAAACGTTAGTAGCATCAAGCCTTCCGCCAAGTCCCACCTCAAAAACGGCACAGTCAACCTTAAACTCTTCAAAAACCCTTAAAGCCAAAACTAAAGAAGCCTCAAAATAAGTTAACTCATGCTTTTCAATAACACCTCTAATATCTCTAAAAGCTTCATCCAAAACTTCATTACTAACTTCTTCCAAGTTAATCTTAATCCTCTCGTTAAACCTAAAAAGGTGAGGCGACGTGAACAAACCAACTCTTAAACCGTGCTTTCCCAAAACTTCGGCAGTAAAATGACAAGTAGAACCCTTACCGTTTGTTCCAGCAACAATAATTGATGGATAATTCTTTCCTCCGATTTCTCTAACAGCCCGTTTTATTCTTTCCAAGCCAGGTTTCCAAACAAACTCTTTATCCCAGAAATACTCTTCAAATAAAAGCATTTCATCTCCGCTAAACCTTTAAAGGTTATAATAGTTTTTCAATCCAAACCCAAACGGAGCTTATATGAACTGGTTAATGGAATTCATAGCAACCGCTTGTTTTTCCGGCAAACTTCCCAAAATGCCGGGAACGTGGGGCTCAATATTCGCCGCAATTTTAATCTATTTATCCTGGATTCCAAATTTAAAAGCACAACTTTTAATCATTGCAATAACATTTATCCTCAGCGTAGTCTCCTCCGACTACTTATCAAAAAAGTTAGGTAACAAAGACCCAGACGAAGTAGTAATAGATGAAGTCTTAGGGATGGAAATAACCTTTTTAGGACTTAACGCTTACCACAATCTCAAACTCGTCTTTTTAGGACTCATTCTATTCAGAGTAATTGATATAATGAAACCCCCTCCTATCCGCTACTTTGAAAAACTCCCGGGCGGGTGGGGAATCACAATAGACGACGCAATAGCTGGTATCCTTGCTGCACTAATATTAAGAGCAATCGGAGGGCTACTTTAATGTTTAAAAAAGTTCTCATAGCCAACAGGGGCGAAGTAGCAACGAGAATAATAAGAGCTTGCAAAGAATTAGGGATAAAAACCGTTGCAATCTACTCGGAAGCAGACGTTAACTCTCTCCACGTTAAAAAAGCAGACGAATCCTACCTAATTCACGGCGACCCGATAAAAGCTTACCTAAACTATTACAGAATAGTTGATATCGCAAAAAGGGCAGGCGCAGATGCAATCCATCCCGGTTACGGATTCCTATCAGAAAGAGCAGATTTTGCTCGTTATGCAAGGAAACACGGCGTTGAATTTATAGGACCAGACGCAAAACACCTTGAAATGTTCGGCTCAAAAATAGAAGCTAAAAAGTTAATGAAAGAATTAGGCGTTCCCGTTGCAGAAGGAAGTGAAGAGCCGATAGAAAACTTAAACGAAGCAAAGAAAATAGCCCAAAGAATAGGTTACCCGGTAATGATAAAAGCTGCGCACGGCGGCGGCGGCAGAGGATTAAGAGTTGCAAGAAATGAAAAAGAATTAGAAAATCAGTTTACAATAGCCGTCAAAGAAGCAGAAGCAGCTTTCGGTAAAGGTGAAGTATTCATAGAGAAATATATAGAAAATCCCCGCCACATCGAAATCCAAATATTAGCCGACAAACACGGAAACGTTGTCCACTTAGGCGAAAGAGACTGTTCCCTTCAGAGAAGGCACCAGAAAGTTCTTGAAATAGCTCCTTCTCCCGTTCTCACCAAAAGGCAGAGGGAAAGGCTCGGAAAAATATGCGTAGAAGCGGCAAAAGCCATAGGTTACTACGGTGCAGGAACGTGGGAATTCTTAATGGATAAATACGGCAACTTCTACTTTATGGAAGTAAACCCAAGACTCCAAGTAGAACACACAATAACGGAAGAGATAACAGGCATAGACATCGTTCAAGAACAGATAAGAATTGCTGCTGGAATGGGACTTTCGTTTTCTCAAAGAAACGTTCACATATACGGTTTTGCAATGCAGTTTAGAATAAACGCAGAAGACCCAACAAAAGACTTCGTTCCGTGCCCGGGAACTATAACAGCTTATTACTCCCCCGGCGGCATCGGCGTCCGTATAGATGGCGTCGTTTACAAAGGTTACAAGATTCCTCCCTACTACGATTCAATGGTTGCAAAACTGATAGTATGGGGAAGAAACTGGGACGAAACTATAAGGCGCTCCCGCAGGGCGTTGGGAGAATTCGTAATAAGAGGCGTTCCGACAACCATACCGTTCTTCAAAAAAATTCTCAACGACCCAGAATTCGTCAAAGGACAGTTTGACACATCATTCATAGATAGAAAAATCAAGGACTTCACGTTCATCAAAGAAACAGACCCAGAAGTCCTCGCGCTTGCAATCTCAGCAGCAATCGCTGCCCACCATGGACTTTAAACGGAGGAAAGAATGGGAAGAAAGATAGAGTTTACAGACGTAACCTTAAGAGACGCCCACCAGTCGCTCTTTGCAACAAGAATGAAAACGAAAGATATGGTAGAAATCGCCCCTGTAATAGATAAAGCAGGTTTTTGGTCTGTTGAATGCTGGGGCGGTGCTACCTTTGATGTATGCCTGAGATTTTTAAGAGAAGACCCCTGGGAAAGGCTGAGAACTTTA
>JAMOPR010000007.1 GCA_027064485.1 Desulfurobacteriaceae bacterium
CAATTCTGCCGAAGCTATTTTAGGAAACTCCCTTTTAAGAGCATCAAAAGCAAAAACAAAGGAATCCACTACTATTCCAGACAGCTTACCTATCTTTACTCTAACTTTCGTAATTTTCTTAGCTTTCTCCCTTTCCGCCAGCTCATCAAGAGACTGTAAAAGCCCCATAGCGATTGAAGTTTCATGCATTGTCAAAAATCCTCCCGTTCTTCAAGTGCCGCCATAACTTCGTCTAAAACTTTCCAAATTTCCTCCGCTTCTTTTTCATCTATCACTTCTATCGCATTACCCACGTGAACCATAACGTAATCACCCACTTTTACTTCATCTTCTGGTAAAAGCATAAGGTTAATCTGCCTCTTCACTCCCTTCGCCTCAGCAACAGCCATAGGATAATCTATCTCAACAACCTTCATAGGAACGCCTACACACATTACTGAACCTCCGATACTTTCTTTTCCCACCATATACCCGGGTCATCAGGCTTCTCTTTCTCTTTAAAATTAACGCCCCACTTTCTCAAAATGTCAAGAACTATCTTTTCAACTTCAGGAAGTTTAGCTTCAAGCTCAGGAGTTAGATGAGTTCCTGCATCAAGAGACTTAGGTATAATACCAACAAGCTTCACTTCATCAGGACACGTTCCTTTTATTTCGTTAAGGAGTAAAACTTCCTGCAAACCTAACTGATGGGGAGATAGCTTTAGTGGAAGGCGGTCTATGAAAAAATCTTCTTTTTCGTATATTTTAATATCTCCCGGATTGCCTTCCGCCTTAACAACATCAATTATCAAAAGCTTAGAAAGGTAATCTATTTCAGGAGATAGAAAAATCCCCGCCGTCCCTCCATCTATCAAAACAACATTTTCGGGAAAATCATACTTCGCTTTCAACAAATAGAGCAACTTAACTCCAAACCCCTCATCACTGAGAAGGATATTTCCTACTCCCATAACACCTATCTTTTCCATAAAACCCAACCTCCTAAAATAAAATAAGGGGGAGAGCACAAGTCTCTCCCCCCTTCCCTATCAGTGTAATTAAACAATTAATGTTCTTCTTTATGGGCAAACTTAAACCCGTCAAATATGGAAGAGATAAGTCCTTCTGGAGATTTTACATCGTTCCATATAACGATGTAAATATGCACAATAGCAAACCAAGCAAAATACCAGTTCAAGATGTGATGGATAAACCTTGCCTCCTGCTGAGTTCCAAAAATAGAACCCAAAGATATCCAGAAGAAATTTTCTGGATAGAGAAGATATAAACCTGTAATGAACTGAATTACTGCAAGAAGAATTGTAAAGAAGTAAGCTGTGCCAGCTAAAGCGTTATGCCCCAATCTGTGCTCATGGCTATCTGTGATGTAGGCATAGTAAAGAACGGTAGAAAGCAGATTCTTAATGTTTCTGCCGTTAATTGGCAGAAAGTCCCACAGCTTTTCGTATTTATTCCCAAAGAACCAAAGGTAAATCCTGATAATCACAGCACAGGTAAAAATCATCCCAGCAATAAAGTGAATCCACCTCATGTAAGCCATTGTGAATTGATGGCTACCTTCCATCCAGGTATTGGTCCAGGGCCAGTTTATGTAAAGTCCTGTAACAACAAGAGTTGCAATTGAAAGCGCGAAACACCAGTGAAATATCCTGAGCAGGATACTCCACACATATTTCTTTTCATAAGCTGCCATCTTTCCCTCCTTTAACGGGCTTTAAAGGAGGGGGAAAACTCCCCCTCTTACAGAGCCTTAACCTTAACAATTTCCTCACCTTCGGGGTCAATCATGTGAACGGCACAAGCAATACATGGGTCAAAGGAGTGAACAGTTCTAAGAACCTCAAGCGGTTTTTCAGGTTCAGCTATCGGGTTACCAACGAGAGAAGCCTCGTATGGTCCCATTTGTCCCTTAGAATCCCTCGGGCTTGCGTTCCAGGTAGAAGGAACTACCTGCTGGTAATTCTTAATAACGCCGTTTTCAATTACACACCAGTGGGAAAGAGTTCCCCTTGGAGCTTCGTGGAATCCACAACCCCTGATTTCTCCCTGAGGATAGCTTGGTGGGTTGTAGATTTCAAGGTCTCCTCTTCCGACGTTATCAACAAGCTGTTCCCACTGCTTGATAGCAAGGTCAGCAATCACTGCTGCTCTAATAGCCCTTGCAAGGTGTCTTCCCGGAGTTGATTGAAGAGCATTAACATCAACACCATCAGCACTCTCACCCAAAGATGTCAATACGCTCTTCAATGTATTAAGGGAGAAATCAACAAACTTCTTGGTAGGCTCATGTCCAAGAGCGTAGCCAACAAGCACCTGAGCAAGAGGACCTACCTGCATTGGGATGTAATCACCGTTTACCCTAAATCTCGGTGCTTTAGCCCAAGAATACTTACCGTTGGTATCAAGGTAGCCACCAGGCATATCAGTATAGTTTGGAACAGTATCTTCTTCCCAAGGATGCTTTATCCAGCTTCCATCATACCAAGAGTGAGTAATGTCTTCAGCCACGTTATTAATGAAGTATTTATCGTTAAAGCTCCTAATAGGCTTAACAGTGGAGAGGTCTCCTCCTACAATTGTTCCACCTGGAAGGTCGAAAGTTTCACCTTTCGTATCCTGCGGTAAATCTGGAACTGCCAAGTAGTTGTCAACTCCCCTACCATACTGTAGCCACTCCTTGTAGAAAGCAGCAACAGCAATAACGTCAGGCAGGTAACAGTTGTGAACAAACTCTCTAACTTCCTCAAGAAGTTGCTTAATGTAATAAAGTCTTTCCATGTTAAGAGTTGCTTCGTTATCCGGATTGATTGCCGTAGATACGCCACCTACTGCAAGGTTCTGGATGTGCGGGTTCTTACCACCCAAAATGGCAATCGCTTGGTCTGCCTTCCTTTGATAGTCAAGAGCCTGCAAGTAGTGAGTAACAGCAATGAGGTTAACTTCTGGTGGAAGTTTCATTGCTGGGTGACCCCAGTAACCGTTGGCAAACGGACCAAGCTGACCGCTCTCTACAAACTTCTTAAGCTTATCCTGAACAGCCTTAAATACCGCAGCGCCGTTTAACTTCCAGTTTTGATAGCTCTCTGCAATCTTTGCAGCTTTATGAGGGTCAGCTTTAAGAGCAGATACAACGTCCACCCAGTCAAGAGCAGAAAGGTGGTAGAAGTGAACGATATGGTCGTGGAGTGCGTGAGCAGCAATAATGAGGTTTCTTACCATTTGAGCGTTGTAAGGAATTTCAAGCTGAAGAGCATTTTCTACAGACCTTACAGAAGCAATTGCGTGAACGGTTGTGCAAACACCGCAGGTTCTTTGAGTAAACATCCAAGCATCTTCAGGGCTTCTTCCGCGCAGGATAACCTCAAGCCCCCTCCACATTTGAGCGGAAGAGTAAGCGTCCTTAATGTATCCATTTTCAGGAACTACTTCTATCCTAAGGTGACCCTCTATCCTCGTCACCGGATCTACTACTACCCTTTTAGCCATCTTTTAAACCTCCCGTTGGGTTTTATTCTTTAAAAACTAATTACTCCTCAGACTTAGAACCCGTAGCAAGCCTTTTAGCAATTCCAAGACCAGCATGAATAGCAAGAGCTGCAGCAGTTACACCAACAGCAGCTTTTCCAACTTTGGTAGCGCTTGCTTGAATGCCGGAGCCAGGAATCTTAACGTTTGGCAATCTATTATGGAACGGAGTCATAGTATCCCAGAAGTTAGGCTCTGTGCAACCGTAACATCCGTTACCAACAGAAACGGGCCATACATCAACGTCGTTAAATCTGATTACAGGACAGTTAGAGTAAGTTTCTGGTCCTTTACAACCAACCTTGTAGAGACAGTAACCGAGTTTGTGTCCTTCATCGCCAAACTGCTCAACAAACCTTCCTTCATCGAAGTGCGGTCTTCTTTCACAGTGGTCGTGAATCTTTCTACCGTAAGCAAATAGCGGTCTTCCATACTTATCCGTAGGAGGAAGCTTCTTAAAGGTTAAGAAGTATAAAACCGTAGATAAGAAGTTGTGTGGGTTTGGTGGGCATCCAGGCACATTGATGATAGGCTTGTCTTTTATGATATCCTGAACTCCAACAGCTCCTGTAGGATTAGGCTTAGCAGCCTGAACTCCTCCGTAAGCTGCACACGTTCCGATAGCAATAATAGCTAATGCCTTTTCTGCAGCTTCTTTGAGGATTTCAACAGCTGTCCTACCGGCAATCTTACAGTAAACGCCTCCATCTTTGAGAGGAATACCACCTTCTACAACGAGAACGTAGTTCCCCCTCTTAATTGCATCTCTCAAGTTTTGCTCCATCTGCTCTCCGGCAGCCGCACAGAGCGTCTCGTGGTAGTCGAGAGAAATCAGGTCGAGAATAAGCGTAGCCAAGTCTGGATGGGAAGCCCTTAAAAGGGATTCAGAACAACCTGTGCACTCCTGAAAATGAAGCCATACAACACTTGGTCTTTTTGGGTCTTTAGCAGCCTCAGCTACCTTAGAAACCATCTCCATCGGAAGTCCCATTGCTGCTGTAGCAATGGCACACGCCCTCAAAAAACCTCTACGGGAGGTTGTTCCCGGTATTCCTCCCATAAAAATACTCCTATCCATTACTACCCTCCTTTCTGTGAGGTTATGTTCGAAAATCGATTTTAAACCAGATTTTATTAAATGTCAAGATTATCCTAAAATGCTTATCTTTGCTTATTATTATTAACTGTATGCAATAAAGAATTTTTTATCAAAGAACCAGTTAAAACTCTTTTAATTTTAAAAAACCAATA
>JAMOPR010000008.1 GCA_027064485.1 Desulfurobacteriaceae bacterium
ATATATGGAGAAGCATGCTGTTTCTAAGCTTATTGGTGCACCTCCGGGATATGTTGGTTACGAGGAAGGAGGACAACTTACAGAAGCTGTTAGAAGGAAACCTTACAGCGTGATTCTTTTGGATGAAATAGAAAAGGCTCATCCAGATGTGTTCAATATACTCCTTCAGATACTTGATGATGGTAGGTTAACGGATGCGAAAGGAAGAACTGTTGACTTTAGCAATACTGTAATAATTATGACCAGTAACGTTGGCTCTGAGAAGCTAATGAACCTTTCTAAGGAAGAGTTTGAGAAGAATTACGATAAGATTAAAGAACAGATAATGGAAGAACTTAAAAGAAGGTTTAGACCAGAATTCTTAAACAGAATTGATGAAATAATCATCTTCCATCCTCTCAGTGAAGTTGAAATTAAAGAAATTGTTGACTTGTTAATTTCTAAGTTAAACAAGAGGTTGGAAGAGAGAGGAATTAAGGTAGAGCTTACAGAAGAAGCTAAGAGCGAGCTTGCTAAAAGGGGTTACGTTCCAGAATTTGGTGCAAGACCATTGAGGAGAACTATACAGAGAGAGATAGAAACACCGTTGTCGGTTAAAATTCTTGAGGGTAGCGTTAAAGAAGGTGATACTGTAAAGGTGGATTATGACAAAGAGAAAGGAGAGTTTACGTTTGAAGTAAAGTCTGAGTTACCTCCCAAAGAAGCGGAGATAAAAACTGCCGAGGAAGGACAAGAAAGTTCTGAAGAAAGTAAGAATGATGATGAGAAGAAAGAAGAGTAATTTAAGTTAAAGGTGGTGTTTAAAGCCCTCCCTAAGGGAGGGCTTTTTTATTTTATGTTGATTCTTACATTTTTTGGTTCAGGGAAAGGTTTGCCTATAAACCATCCTTGACCTAAGGATATGCCTATCTCTTTCATAAGAAGATAAGTTTCTTTGTCTTCTATGAATTCTGCCAGCGTTTTTAGATTGTATACTTTTGCTACCTCAACTATAGCTTTAACTACGCTGAGGTCTTTTATATTGTTTTTTGCGTTTTTTATGAAAGCACCGTCTATTTTTACTACATCGGCAGAAAACTTTTTTAAATACATAAAGTTTGAATAACCTGCTCCAAAATCGTCTATGGCAATTCCCGCCTTTAGCTCTTTAAAGAGAGTAAAGATGCTTATGGCTATTTTCTCCTGCATCAATTTCTGGGATTCTGTAATTTCGAAAATTACGTTTGATAAATCCAGTGAGTATTTTTTTGCTATTTCGAATATGGCGTTTAGCTCTTTGAAAAAATATTTCATGGATAGATTGAAAAATAGTTTGTAGTCACCAAAGAATTTTATAGCGTTAAGAAATAAAATTTTATCTATTTCAGGAGTTAAGGCTAAAGAATCGGCTACTAAAAAAACGTAATCGCCTTTTAATATTTCATTTCCCACAAATATTCTTGATAGAACTTCGTAACCGTAAATTTTCCCGGTTCTTAATGATACGATTGGCTGAAAGTAAGGTTTTACGCTTTTCTTTTTGATAGCCTGAACCAATTTATATCTAACTTCTTTAAACTTTTCCATATTGTGAGCTGAGAAGCTTTCGTAGAAGGCGAGCATGTTTTTGCCAGAAGATTTAGCAGAAAAAAGGGCATTTTCGGCTTGACTGAAGATAGTTTCTCCTTTCCCAACCCCTCCGCTTACTCCTCCGCTTAAGGTAAGTCTTATAAAATCGTTTCCTTTTTTAAACTCAAGTTGCTTGAGATACTTGTTAAAAAGCTCTTCAATCCTAATTTTTGGTATTTCATCAAGAACTACAACTCCAAACTGGTCTGTTCCTATTCTTGCTACAAAGAAATTTGAAGAGTAGAGATTAAAAACTTTTTTAATTTGTAGAGCAGTAGCTTTGAGTATTTTGTCTCCAGTAGAGTATCCGTGGGTAAAATTTAAGAATTTAAAGTCGTCTATATCGAATAAACATACTGTAAAGAATTTATCTTCGGGAATTTTAGACAGATACTGAAAAAATGACTTCCTTGATGGGAGACCTGTTAGTTCGTCTACCATATACGCAGGTCCCTTCGTTCCTCTAAAATTTCCTTTACTTGATTAACATCTTTGTCGCCTCTTCCCGATAGATTAACTATTATAAGCTTGTTCTTTAGTTTTTCTGCGTTTTTAATTACCCACGCTATAGCGTGTGAGCTTTCAAGCGCAGGAATTATACCTTCTGTCCTTGAGAGTATTTGGAAAGCTTTTAGTGCTTCTTCATCTGTTACTGCATCATATTTTGCTCTTTTTATTTCAAACAGGTAGGAGTGTTCTGGACCTACACCGGGGTAGTCCAGCCCTGCAGAGACAGAGTGTGTGGGAGTTACTTGCCCGTCTTCAGTTTGCAACAGGTAAGATTTTGCCCCGTGAAAGACACCAACTTTACCTTTACATATCGTTGCAGCGTGCTTATCTGTATCAAGTCCATATCCTCCAGCTTCAACTCCTACTAATTCAACATTTTTGTCCTCTATAAATGGATAGAAAATCCCCATCGCATTGCTTCCGCCACCGACACAAGCAACTATCATGTCAGGTAGTTTTCCTTCAGCTTGAAGAATTTGCTCTTTGGCTTCTTTCCCTATTACGCTTTGAAAATCCCTGACAATCATTGGATAGGGATGTGGTCCCACAACAGAGCCTATTATGTAGTGAGTTGTTCTAACGTTCGTTACCCAGTCCCTTATTGCCTCGTTAACGGCATCCTTTAACGTTCTACTTCCACTTTTAACAACTTCAACTTTAGCGCCTAACAGTTCCATTCTAAAAACGTTGAGAGCTTGTCTGTGAACGTCTTCTTCTCCCATGTAAACGATACATTCAAGTCCTAAAAATGCACAGGCAGTAGCTGTTGCAACTCCGTGCTGTCCTGCTCCAGTCTCTGCGATAATTCTTTTTTTGCCCATACGCTTGGCAAGTAATGCTTGTCCTAAAGCGTTATTAATTTTATGTGCCCCTGTGTGGTTCAAATCTTCTCTTTTTAAATAAACTTTTATTCCGTTTCCAAGATATTCAGAAAACCTTTTAGCGTATTGAAGAGGTGTAGGTCTTCCTACATATTCCCTGAGTAACTTCTCAAATTCTTCTTGAAAGTTTTTATCCTTCTTCACTTCCTCATAAGCTCTTTCAAGCTCTGAAAGTGCAGCCATCAACGTTTCTGGAACGTATTTGCCGCCGTAAATACCATACTTTCCTTTCTCGTCAGGATATCTATACAAAGTGTCCTCCAGATTACTTAATAATACCGCTCGCTATACCCCACCTGTGGGCATACATTCTTCCGTAAGGTCTTGCACTTACAGGAACAATCTTTGTGAACGGTTCAGACATAATCTCTTCAACGGGTATGTTAAACGCTTCAGAAAATCCTTTCAACTCTTCCCTTAAAATCTTTTCATCTTCTTCTGTTATTTCAAATACTTTTACTTCTTTTCCCAAAAATCTTTGGGGAACTTCTCCCCTTACATACATTACACCGCCGTGCATACCTGTTGCGCAGTAATCGCCTACTATATCTTCCCCACTTTTTCTGTTTAAACCTAACAGTATTAATCTTCCGCCTGCCATGTATTCACCGAAGAAGTTTCCAGCTTTCCCGCCTACAATAAAAGTAGGCACTAAGTTTTTATATCCTTTCATATGAATGCCAACTCTATATCCTACATCTCCTTCTATATAAACCTTTCCACCTCTCATACCATATCCACAAACGTCTCCTGCGTGACCTCTAACTATTATTTTTCCTTCTCTCATAGTGTTTCCAACACCGTCTTGAGCATTACCGAAAACTTCTATTTCTGGACCGTATAGGAATATTCCCAAGTCGTTTCCTGCTGTTCCGTGTATTTCAATTTTGATTTTTTGTTTTATTCCCGTTCCTATATATCTTTGCCCGTAAACTTCCTTCAATATTATTTTTTCAGCACCGTTATCTGCCAATTCCTTAATCTTTTCATTTAGAGCTTTATAATGAACAGTTCCACAGGTAATTTCATAAACCTTTTCCGAAATCTGTTTTACTTCCATCTCCTACTCCTTGAAGATTTCTTCTACTTTTAACTCTATTTCGCATTCTTTAGAGTTTAGTTTCAATATTCCTTTCACATCGTTAAAAAACAGTTCGTATCCATCTTTAGAAAGTTTAAACGCACGCACTTTTTTAAGTTCTGGGTAGACGATAACGTAGTAAGGAACTTTTTCTCTCATGTAGATTTCATATTTTAAGGTTTCGTCCCTTTTAGCAGTTGAAGGAGAAACAACTTCAAAAACAACTTCAGGCTTTTCCCGCAAGTGAGATTTAAATTCGTTAAGGCTGCACGTTATAACTACGTCGGGACGTAAAACGGTATCGTATTTAACAATCCAATCAATTTCAGGAATTACAAGACAATTCTTGCAATTCCTGGTATTTTCCATATCCTTCTTTAGAAGGTAAACTAATTGAGAAATAATCAACTGATGATTAATAAAAGGGGAAGGAGCCATTGCGAAAGGAATTCCTTCTATTAATTCCCAATCTCCCTGCCACTGCTGGTAGTCTTTAACTGTGTAATATTCTCTGTATTTTTCTGCTAACATCGTTTTCCTTCCTTAAGTTGGATAGCAGACTTCTTCTTCCGTGCAATATTTCATTAGCGCTATAACTGGTTCACCAGCTTTGGGCATCCATATCTTTTCTGGTTCTGGACATATAACCCT
>JAMOPR010000009.1 GCA_027064485.1 Desulfurobacteriaceae bacterium
CCATCTAACAGGTTCTATAGAAATAGCTTTTTTACCTTTATTACCCTCATAAGTATCGGCAATGCAAGAGTAAGCGCATATTCCACAACCTGTGCAGTTTTCTTCAATAATGTAAGGTCTAAACATTGGGTCAATTTTTATAGCAGTTCCGGCAAAAGGACATACGTTATAACAGGTTCTACAAATAAGACCGGTCTTTTCTTGCTGCCACGAAACACATATTTCCCTATTAATTACGGCAATCCCCATTTTTACTTCATCTTTCGCGCACGGCTGAAGAGAACCTGTAGGACACACATAAACACACTTCATACATAAGTAGCACGGTTTATCCAAGACATCTATGTAAGGAGTCCCCGAAAATACACCGCCGTTTTTCACGTTAAAATATTTAATAGAGTGATAAGGGCAAACCTCTCCACACCTTCCACATCTTATACACCTTTTTGCAAACTCATCTTCAGAAACAGCGCCCGGAGGTCGCAAAATGTTGGTTTTTATCGGCGATTTAATCATAGTTTTCGGATTTTTCAACTCGGAAAGTTTACAAGACTCAAAAATAGTAGCCGTCATAAAAGCCGAAAGCGTTACCCTGATAAATTCCCTACGCGTCGCTTTCTTTTTCATTAACCTCGTCCTCTCCAAAATAATACTTTTCAGCTAACTTTTCAGACTTTCTCAATCCGTGGAATGGATTGGAAGGGATAACCTCTCCTTTTTCTATCTTCTCATATTCATCCAAAAAGTAGGCTTCAACAACCCCAACATACAAAACACCTTCTATTTCTCTAATCTGTTTTTCTAAGGCTTCCACATCCTCGTAAGATTCTCCTTCAAGAACAACAATAACGTAGTAAACGTTGTCCTCTTCCTTTAAACCACCACCATAAACTTCCACTCCCGAAATATCTAATAATGCTTTTTCAACAGAAAATCCTTTTTCCGGTTCACAAGCTACAACACAACTAACTATCGGCATTTTTAACTCCTTATTCTATACTAAAAATGCAATCATTGGTTGTTTTTTAAAAAAGGGCGGGAATCCCCCGCCCTCTAAAGCTTTAAACAGGGTCTTTTTCAGACTTCACAAGCTCAGAATTGTGCAAGTATCCCCCTTTCACCTTCTCAAGACTGACCAAGAAGGACTTAATAGGACGAGCCGAAGCGTATTTGCTTATACGGCATGCACAAATCTTAAATTCAGGCTCTTTAGAACCCTTATCGAAAGCATCTTTAGTGCAGAAGTTAATCATCCTATCTTTATCCTGGTCATACCAGTAAACAAATACCATACCTTCCATAGGACCTTGGTCTGTAGCAACTTTTGCTGGAATGATATTCCTACCGCGACGTGTCTCTATAAGAACAAGGTCGCCAGTAGAAATACCCAACCTCTGAGCATCCTTCGGGTTAACTTCTACCCAAGCGTATGGGTTGGCATCAAAAATCTCCTTAATACGACCGGTCATGGACATTGTATGCCAGTGGTCAATAATCCTACCTGTAGAAAGGTAAAACGGATATTCTGCATCTGGCTCTTCAGCTGCCCCCTTATAAGGTCTGCACCATACCCAGAACCTATAATCTTTGTGGAGAGCACCGTAATCGATAAACTCCCAACCAGAAAACTTGGAAGGATTCTTTTTAGCAAGTTCGGTAGCTATTGGGTCTTTTCCAACAACAAACCTTCTTCTTGTTCCACCTTTCTTAGCAATTTCAACAGTCGGTGCCGGCCACTGAACACCATCAGGTCTTTCAAGTAGAACTTCATAAGTAGCACCGGAAAGGTCATTATCTCTACCTTTCGTAACTTTCTGAGAATACTCAGTCCAGATAACTTTTGGAAGCTCCCACCATGGGTCTTTATCTACAACATCTTTGTAAGGCTTAACAAGAGCGTCGTAAACAATTTTAGCCCTTCTTCTCATTTCAGGGTCGCTCTGCTTAGCAAGCTTCTTGGAAAGAACTTCTGCAAACTTAACAACAATCCAGTTTTCTGGCATTGCCTGACCTGGAGCTTTAACAGCCTTAGGCGTTAGCTGAGAACGTCTTTCCGTGCATCCGTAAACCCCAGTTTTCTCAAAATGGAACGCACAAGGCAGAATCATATTGGCAAGTTCAGAAGTCCTTGTCGGGAATATATCAGTAACAACAACAAACACATCTTCTCTTGCAAATCCTTCACGGAATCTCTTCAAGTTAGGTAAAGACTGCATTGGAGATGTTTCATTAATCCAAACGAAGTAAATCGGTTTAAGTCCCTTAAACCTCTTTCTATCTTCAGGCGTATAAGAAACTGCTGAGAACATCTTGACCGTATGGTAGCCCGGCTTAGGAGGTATTGTCCCCTTAGGAACACCCCAGATTCTCTCAAGCTGATGTCTCAACTTGGCGTTCTTAACAACCCTATGACCGGGCAAGATATGACACAATCCACCGCCTTCTCTAACGCCACCACAAGCGTTTGGCTGACCTGTTAATGAAAGAGAATCTGTTCCATCCTTACACAAGTTACCGGTTAAGAGATGAATATTCGTGATAAGGTTATTAGCCCAAACACCTCTAATTCTCTGGTTAATACCCATTGTCCACATAGAAACCGTTTTCGTCGTTGCAATTCTTCTTGCAACTTTTCTAATCATTTCAGGGGTAATATTGCCGCCGCAAATTCTCGTAGCATACTCTGGAGTATACTTGGCTATAAACCTCTTATACTCTTCAAAAGAAACCCTATGTCCTATAAGAGGAACTTTATCTTTGCCCGGAGTAAATATGTGGAAGGAACAATACTTCTCAACAAACTCTTTATCATAAAGCCCCTCATTGACAATCACATTCGCAATAGCGTTGAGTAAAGCAAGGTCTGTTCCCGGTTTGAATTGCATGTGAATATCAGCAATACGAGACGTCCTTGTTACCCTCGGGTCAGCGTTGATTACTACGACATTGGGATTTGCCATTTTACGTCTGGCAACGCGTTGGAAAACTATTGGGTGAGCCTCTGCAGTATTGGAACCAATGATAAATATTGTTTCAGCCTCATCTATATCCTGATACCCACCAGCAGGCTCATCAGCACCAAAGGAGGTTAAATACCCTCCAACTGCAGATGCCATGCAAAGTCTCGGGTTACCTTCAACATGGTTAGAACCTACACATCTCCATAGTTTTTGGAAAAGATATGTTTCTTCTGTTAAACACTGACCGGAACCGTAGTATGCAATACCGGACCATCCCATCTCATTTTTATGGTATCCACCCCTTTTCATTGCCTTAATCATTTCATCGGCAAGAATGTCAAAAGCCTTCTCCCAAGAGATAGGTTTAAAGGGTTCCTTTTTGCTCTTCCTGTAAAGGGGCTGCGTCAATCTGTCAGGATGCCTAAAGAGTTTATAGAAAAGCATACCTTTCATACAGAGAAAACCATTGTTAATAGCAGAATTTCTCTCTCCACGAATCCTTACAGGTTTTCCGTCTTTAAGACCAAGCCACACCTTACATCCAGTTCCGCAAAAACGACAAACACCTCTTACCCATTCAACACCTTGGTCATCTACCATATAGGCAGGAGACCTTTTAACCTCTTCCGGAATTTGAACAATGTTCTCTCCACCATAAGCTAAGGCTTCATCAGACTTACCATTAACTTTTATTCCAAGGTCTATTCCTACGAAAGAAGCAGCAGTTAAAGCTGCTGTTTTCTTTAAAAACTCTCTCCTTCCAACTCCCATCGTGCCCTCCATTACTAAATATTTTTAACGTTAACGAATGCCGAAATCTTGTGCAGTTTTCGTTTTAACAAGCCCTTTCTTGTGGAAAGTAAAGTAGTGAGCCGGATGGCAGGTCCAACATTTTGCATTAGGCATTTTCATGCGAGCGCTAACAACCTCTTGGTGATGACACGCTTCACATTTTGATACAGGAGGCTTTACATAAAACTTGTCAAACGTTCCATGACACTGATAGCACATAACGTTAGCAACCCCGTGGACGGAATTACTCCACTCTTTAGCTTCCTCTTTGTGACATCCCTGGCAAGTTTGATATTGTGGTTTCAACTTTTTAATAACACTTGCAGGAATGGGGTGTTCATCAGCCATCACAGCAGTTGTTCCTGCAACCATCATAAAGGCTGTAAGCAGGAAAAGTTTAGCTCTCACCTCACACCTCCTTAAAATTATTCTTCAGAAAGTTGGTTAATTTTCACTTCAAGCTCCTCTCCGTGACCTACATACCAGTGGCATCTTAAACAGTTATCACTAATCATTCCAGCCTTGATTTTCCTATGAGACTGATTATCAGGCAATACCTGATGACAATGTTTACAATTTTCAATGTATACATAACTACCACTTTCGTTTAACTTATCAAACCAATACTTAGGGTTATTAGCGTATCCCCCACTAAATACGTGTCCTAAAATATCTTTCGCTCCAGTTGAAGCCTTTGCTATAAGATAAGTAACAACGTTATCATGGGGTAGATGGCAATCAACGCAAGTAGCCCTAACAGCGCCACCTCTGTTACCTAAAGGACCATGAGGTCCCTTCAACCACGTTTCATACATAGGTTTCATCTCATGACAAGAAGAGCAAAACTGAGGAGTGCTGGTATTTTCTATCATTTGAGCAGATATAAGAGCTGCCA
>JAMOPR010000010.1 GCA_027064485.1 Desulfurobacteriaceae bacterium
GGGCGCTAATTAATTTTCTGATTTCTTGGTAGTGGCTTTGAGTGACTTTTAAGATTAGAGAGTTTGTATCTTTGTCAAAGGTTATTTCTTCCCTTATAGGTTCGGTTATTTCTCTAGTAATGTTGTCCTCAATTACTTTACCCTTTTCTATTTTATTTTTGTTTTTATTCTTTTCATTCTTTTTATTCCTCCTCTTTTCCTTTTTTGTGTGAGTGCTGTTGTATACGTTTGAGTTGGAAGTTTCTATCAACTTACTTTCTCTACTTAATTTAGTTTTCTCCTTTTCTCCTTCAGATTTTGTTTCTCTATATTCTGATTTAGATTTAGAATTTCTTTTGCCTTCTTTTCTTAATTCCGATTCAAGTTCTAACTTAGATTCTGATTCTGTTTCTATGTTTGAGCGGGATCCTAAGTTAAGTTTTCGTTCTCTTTCTGTTTTTACTTCTATAAGGTTAAGGGCTGTTTTGAGTTTTTCAGCTAGCTCCTCCGCATTTGCAAATTGAAGGTGAACTACGTAAGTATGAATAGGCTCAAGGTATCTAGGGATGATTTCATAGTATTCAGGAGTTTTTATAAATGATAAATTTAGTGAGTTAAGAATTGCTTTAAGAGCATCTTTCCAGTAAACCGGTTTTTTAAAGTCAATGTTAACTTTTCCATTTACTTCCGGATGAAATACGACGTTTATATTTGCTATACGGGCTATCTCTTTTATTACTGAGCGTACATCTGCATTTGTGAAATGGAGAGTTATTTTAGGTTCTTGGGATTTTTGAGCAATATTTTTTGAACTGTAAAGAACAATATGAATATTGTTACCTTCTGTTGTTGTTTGAGCTGCTACAACTTTAGGTGATAAGCTCAGCTCTATTAATCCCTTTCCATTGAGGGTTTTTAGTTCTGCTTTTTCCACTAAATCTGAAGGAATTTCCCTCTTAAAGGGCTCAAATGAAACTTTAGGTATATCTATTATAAGTTTATTTCCTACTTTATTAAATTCAGGTTTAGTTCCTTTTGGAAGTTTTATGACAATTTTTTCTCCTTGGCTCGTTTTAGTTACACTAATTTTTGGGTTTATGAAGTATCCTTCGTATATTTTTATCTTAAAACCAGAATCTTCTTCTGAAACTTTTAAAGTTCCGGGCTTTGCTAAATCTACCTTTAATAGTGCATTGTTATTGATTGGTTTCAGAATTGCTTTATTTATGAAACTTCCTCTCCTTTCAATGGAGTAAACCTTAGGGGATTGGCAATTGTTAAATTCTATTTCAATTTCTTTGCCTTTTTCTTTAACGGGCTTAATCAGACAATTACCATCGGTCTTTACGTTAACTTCAAGTAAATTTCTCAGAGCTCCACCAAAATTTTCTTTCGTGTAAATAAAATCTACGGACTCAATCTGTCCTGCTATTGCTAAAGTATTTAAAGCCAAAGTAAGGAAAATGGAGCGTTTAATCATTATTGAGACCCTCCTTATCAACGTTCAAAATGAAATTTTCCTTAACTAGTTTGCCTTTTAGTTTTCTATATTTTATAATAACAACCGAATCATTTGTTATCTTCTCTATTTTTTCGTTAGGGGTAATCGGTTCGCCTTCTGTTAAGAGAAACGTTTCCCCTGTTTCTGAGTTTAAAAAGACTAGGTAATGTTTTCCGTTATTTTCTATTATTCCTTGAATTTTTAGTTTATTAAGTGGAGCATTTATTCTTGGCTTAAAAAGCTTTACTTTCTCCAAAACTTTCCTTTTGTTCTTCTTACCCTTTATTAAGGCTTGTTCTTTAATGAGGATTGGGTTTAAAAAAGGATCTATCATTTCCTCTCCATTTGCTGTCAATGTCAGTCCCAAAATTCCCGCAATGAAAAGGATTTTTCTCATGAGTTACCTCTTAAGTGTAAAGGCTTTAATTTCCATATCAACTATGATGGTATCCTTAGCATTTCCTTCTTTATTAATTTCTCTTTTGCAAATAGACTGTAATGAAGTAATTTTTATGTCCCCAAAGTTCATAATTCGGTTAGCGCTTGCAAGTCTTTCGCACCATTTTATAAAAGCGGGGTAAGTTCCACTTAATTTTACTCTATATGGGTGAACAATGTAGTACTTTTCTCTTCTCTGATTTTCCTTTTTGATACGTTTAATGTCAATGCCACTGTTTGCATCGGTAATAGATTTGATTATTTGACTAACTTCTTCCTTACCTGTAGGAAGTTTACTTTCTATGTCTTCTATCTCCTTGTTTAGTTCTTCAATTTTCCTTACAAGATCGTTTTTCCTTTTTTCTATAGCTTTAAGGCGGCTAATTGTAAGCCTTAACTGTTCTAATTTTTGTTTTTTAAAGTTTAGCTCTTCTTCAAGAGGTGAAAGCCGAAGAAAGTAAAGAGCAATGAATAAAAGGAGGCCTGCAAGAAGGGTAATCATCCACTTTTGCCATCTTGCTAGTTGTTCCCACTTCTCATATAAACTTATTAAATGTTCCATCATTTTTGCTCCGCTACAAGCTTAAAATTGTAAAACTGGACTTTAAAGTTAAGTTCTTCGTTTTTGTATATTTCTTGTTTAATCTGTTTAAGATAAACGTTACCTATACCAGTTTCAATTTTTTTCAAAAACTCAGGAAATTTCTTTATGTTCCATATATTTCCATCAAGGTATATCTCGTTTGAAGAAAGAGCTAATTCATTAAGCCATACGCCTTTCATATTCTCTTTTGAAGCGAAGAAATATAAAGATTTTGGAACTTGCCTCCTTTTGTCCAATTCTGAGACCATTTTCAATTTCTCTTCAAGTTCTTTTTTCTTTGTTATAAGTTTTCTTTCTATACTCTGGATATTCCTTAACCTTCTTTTTTCTGCTTGAAATTTTCTAATCTTTAGATTTACTGCCTCAATTTGCGATTTTATAGAACTTTCAAGGAACATTTCTGCACCAAACACTCCCAGTATTACAAGAATTAAAAACAAAATATCCGGTTTTAGATACTTCTTAAAGGCTGGTTCTTTTACTTCGGCAAAGTTAAACCTTAGCATCTTTGTCACCCTTATACCTTAGACTTAGTCCTGCTGCTACTGCAAATTCCTCACACTCGGGTATACCTGAGAAGGATAGGGGAGCTCCTTTCCTACACTCTTTACCTGTAAGCTCGTTAAAGATCTCCTCTATTCCTTTGAGCTTTGCCGTTCCTCCATAGAGGTAGATTTTATTTACTTCAAGGTTAAACCTGTCCTTAAAGTTCTCTATGGTCCAGAGAGTTTCAGTTATAATCTTCTTTAGGAATTTTACTTTTATATCTGTAATGTCTTCCGGTTTATACTCTTTTACACTTATAGTTTCTCCCCTTTTAAGTCTTTCTGCCTCTTCAAAACTTAGCATGAGTTCTTTTTGAATCTGCTCTGTAAGGGAAATTCCTCCATACTCAACGTTTCTCGTTATGTAGGGATAGCCCCCGAAGCTAATAATTATCTTTGTGTATGAGGCTCCGATATCCACCAAACATACTGGAACGGCGGTTTGGTCCGGGTTGTTCAAGTAGAACTGATTATTGATAGCAGCAGGTTCTATATCTATCACTACAGGTTCAAGTCCTGCTTTTTTAAGTAGCTTTATCCTTCCTTCAAGGAAGTCCTTCCTTACTGCTGCAATAGCAATGTCCATGTTTCCTTTCTCAATGGATATTGGAAGAATTCTGTAGTCAATTTTAACTAATGGAAACTCTTCAGGACTTATTATGCTTTGCATGTACTCTGTAACTGCTTCTTCTGGGTCTTTAGCAGCTGAGACGCTCAGAACACTGTAAAAGCAGGAATTTAAAGGTACGTGAATTACTACTTCTTTGTCCTTTATCTTCTGTTCCCTTAGTAGTTCCTTTATTGAATTAATAAGCTCAAATTCGTCTATTATTTCAGTTCCTGCAAAAACTTGTTCCTTGTACTCCTTTAATCCGTAAGACTTAACCTTGTATAGACTTCCTTTTCTTTCTGATTGGACGACCTTTAAAGATGAGGTTCCTATGTCTAATGCGGGGTAGAGGTAGTTATTCCCCTTTAGGAATTTACTTAGCCATCCCATTCCGTCCCCTTAAAGAGGTCTGATCGTACTTATGCTTACTATTGGAAGTAGTAGAGCGTAAACTATAAATCCTATTACTAATCCTACCATTAACATCGTAGCAGGCTCAAGTAGGGAAGTCAAGTTTTTTACTTTAAACTCAACTTCATTTCTTAAATAATTTGCCGCTTTTTTACACATTAGACTTAACTCTCCGGATTTTTCTCCGGCCCTTATTAGTTGATTAACTACTTTTGGAGCCCTTAACTCTGCTAGTTCTTTGTTTAGAGGAGTCCCCTTCTTAACTCCTTCCTTAACCTTAAAAAGTACCTTTTTAAGGAAAGTGTTCTTTACCGTTTCTGTAGCAGTTTCAAAAGCTTCTATTAGAGGTATTCCAGATGACAGTAAGTTTCCCAACGTATCAAAGAAGCGCTGTAGTTCTACGAAGAAGATTATCTTTCCAATTACAGGGATTTTTAGCTTAAATTTGTCAAAACTCTCTCTTTTCTTTGTAGCTGTAAAGAAGATTGTAGTTGTTAGTCCGGTTAGAAGAGCAAGTATAAGTGGATAATTTTGAATTAATACACGGCTGACT
>JAMOPR010000011.1 GCA_027064485.1 Desulfurobacteriaceae bacterium
AAACTGATAAGGGGTATTTTCGTATAGATTTTCCATTAACTTCTCGTAAAAAACATCCTGGGGATTATCCTTACTCCTTGCTATTTCCTCCAATACTATAGGTTTTTCCTTCTCTACCATTTCTTCAGAAAGTAGGGGATTAAGCACCAATTCGCCTAAAAGCTCTACGGCTCTTTTCGTGTGGATGTAGGGAACGTTTATGTAGTAATAAGTGTAATCGTAGGAGGTAGCGGCGTTTATTTCTCCTCCCATTACTTCTACTTCTCTATCTATAGCTCCCGGAGGCATGTTGATGCTGCCGTTAAACATCATGTGCTCTAAAAAGTGTGCAATTCCTCTAATGTTATCCTCTTCATAGGCTGTTCCTGTTTTTATCCATATGCATACAGTCGTAGAGTTTAGGTCTTTCCTTTCCTTTATAACGTATCTAAGTCCGTTTTTTAATTTTCCCGTTTTTATCATAGTGTAAACTTCCCTGCTTTGATTGAGATAGTTATCTTACAATAAGAGTAAATTTTTTCAACGGGAGTTTTTTCTAATGAAGGCTTTAGTGTTAGGTTATGGAGTAAGCGGCAAGTCAGCTTCTCACTTGTTAAAAAAGCAGGGTTACGAAGTGTTTGTTTACGATGATAACTTTTCCGTTAACGTTCCTTTAGATGTGGATTTAGTGGTTAAGTCTCCGGGAATTCCTCAGAACCATCCTTTGCTTGAAAAACTGAGGAAGAGAGGAGTAGAAGTTATAGGGGAGGTAGAATTAGCTTTTAGATTTTGTAAGGGAAAAATTGTTTCTGTCACAGGGACTAACGGTAAAAGCACTACAACAGCTTTGATTTACAATGTTTTAAAAAAATCTTTTGACAACGTTTTTATTGGTGGAAACTACGGTATTCCCTTTTCCTCTTTTGTTGAAGAAACGAAAGATAAATCAATTACGGTGCTTGAACTTTCCAGTTTCCAGATAGAAGATTTGATAAATTTCGAGTCCGATGTTGGAGTAATTCTTAACGTAACTCCTGACCATTTAAACAGGTATTCTTCTTTTGAAAGTTACGCTGAAGTGAAGAAGAGTCTTGTTAATCGCTGTTACGTATCGGTTTTGAATTATGACGATTCTGTTTTGAAGAACGTTAGCGGCAACGTTAGATTTTTCTCGTTGAGAGAGAAAAAGGATGCTTATTTTGACGGTAAATTTATCGTTGTAGATGGACACAGACTTTTGGTTGAGGATTTACCTTTGAAGGGTATACATAACGTTGAAAACTATATGGCTGCATCACTCGCATTGTTAGAGTTGGGACTTGAATGGTCTGTTATTGAAGAGGGATTTAGAGGTTTTAAAGGACTTCCACACAGAGTTGAAAAGGTTGGAACTGTTAGAGGTGTAACCTTTATTAACGATTCTAAATCTACCAATGTTGATTCTCTGAAGAAAGCACTTTTAAGTTTTAATGATATCGTTCTCATAGCTGGCGGGGTTGATAAAGGACTTGATTTTTCTCCTATTCTACCGCTTTTGGAGAAAAAAGTTAAAGCTGCTGTTGTTATGGGAGATATGGCTGATAAGTTGGAGAAGCTGTTTTCTTCTGTTGTTCCTGTAGAAAAAGCAGAAACTATGGAAGAAGCTGTTAAATTAGCTTATGATTTGGCGAATGGCTCTGGAACTGTTTTGCTGTCTCCCGGATGTGCCAGTTTTGATATGTTTAAGAATTTTGAGGAGAGGGGAGAAGTGTTTAAAACCTGCGTGAAGCGATTGGAGGCTGAGATTGAATCGTAGAAATTTAAGGAAATTTTATGCTTTTTCCGTATTTTTTTTAGCTGTAATCCTTTCTATTGCCGGTATCGTTTTTATTTATACGGGTAGTTACTTTTACTGTGTAAAGCACGGGCTTCATCCTTATACTTACGCTTTAAAGCAAACTTTAGCACTATTTGTCGGGATTGTGGTTGCTCTTACTATCTACAGATATTTTGATTACAGAATGGTTGCTTCGAACAAAAAGTTGTTGTGGAGTATTTACTTTATTGCTATTTTCCTTTTGGTTGCTGTTTTATTGTTTGGTAAAGAGATTAATAATTCAAAGAGCTGGATTTATATTGCTGGTTTTTCCCTACAACCTGCAGAAATAGCAAAAGTATTGGTGATTATTTTTGTTTCGGGATACATAAAGTATAAATGGTATGAAATACAGAAAAAACCAGTTGTATTTATCGGTTTTCTGTTTTTAGCTTTTTTGCCTGTTTTGCTGATTCTATTGGAAAAAGATTTGGGGTCTGCAATGATTCTTTCTATTGTTATTTTTGCAATTCTTTTTGTTACCGACCTGAGTTTTAAATATATCGCCTATCCTGTTTTGTTGGGTTTGATAATGTTTGTTGTTGCCGTTGTTACTGCTCCCTATAGAATAGCCAGAATTAAAATGTTGCTTTCTCCTGCTGATTATTATCACGCTGCCGGGAAGTATAGCAGTTATCAGTTGGTTCAGGCTTTCGTTGCTTTTGCCAAAGGAGGTTTATTGGGAATGGGATTGGGACAGGGGGCTCAGTCGAAGTTTCTTTTCCTTACCTTTTCGTTTAGCGATTTTATGTATGCGCACATTGCTGAAGAAACGGGTTTTGTGGGAGCTATGGTAGTTCTTTTGGCTTTCTTGGCTATACTTTACTTTGGTATTTCCATTGCAAATGGAACCGATGAAAAGGTGGGAAAGTTTATGGCTTTAGGGTTAACCCTTTATATTTTTTTACAGGCAATTGTTCACATAGGTGTAAATATTGGGTTATTGCCAACTACTGGTATAACGTTGCCGTTTTTGAGTATGGGAGGAACTTCTCTGCTTTCGATGTTTATAGCCGTTGGTTTTTTAATGAATATAGCAAGGTTTTTGCCTGATGAATCAAGAACTACTTATGAACTTTTAGAAAAAGGAAAGTATGCATGAGAGTTGTTATAGCTGGTGGAGGAACCGGGGGACATTTCTTCCCTGCTGTTGCGGTTGCTGAGAAACTTAAAAGCAAAGGAGTAGATGTTCTCTACGTTGGTTCTTTGAATGGCATAGAGTTCAAAAAGAGGGAGCTTGTTGAAACTTTTTCACCTGTTTTTTTGAACGTTAAAGGAATGAGAGGGAGGAGAAGGGGAATTTTAAAGGGAATGATGGATGTTGTTTTTTCGGTTGGGAAGGTGGGGGGGATTTTTAGAAGATTTAGACCGGATAAAGTGTTAATTTTTGGGGGTTATGCTTCTCTGCCGGTTGGCTTAGCGGCTGTGATTGGGAGAGTTCCTCTTTTTGTTCAAGAGCAGAATTCTATTCCCGGAAAAACGAATCTTTATCTTTCTCATTTTTCCCGTAAAGTGTTTGTTGGTTTTAAGGAAACCATTAGGTTTTTTGGGAGAAAAGCGATATATACGGGAAATCCGGTAAGGAAAGAGATTGTAGAATTTGCAAAGAAAAAAGAGGAAATTAAGAGTAAACTTTTGTATAAGTTTGGTCTTTCACTTGAGAAGAAAGTTTTGTTAATTTTTGGGGGAAGTCAAGGAGCTCTGTGGATAAATGAAAAATTTTTGAGGATTTCTGAATCTTTGGCGCAGTTTTTGGATAGAATACAACTTATTCATATTACAGGTGGAAAGCTAACCAGGGAGCTGGAGGAAAGATATAGGAGTTTGAAGATAAAGTCGATTGTTTTACCTTTTTATGAAAAAATTTGGGAGTTATACGCGGTAGCTGATTGTGCAGTGTCAAGAGCTGGAGCTTTATCTGTGGCAGAGCTTTCTTGTTTTGGTATTCCGACGCTTTTTATTCCTTATCCTTTTGCAGTTGATGACCACCAATATTACAATGCTTTGGAACTATACCGAAAAAATGGATGTTTTTTAGAAAAACAAGAATCTCTTAATGATGAACGCTTTATGCAGCTTTTGAGTAAGTTGCTTTTTGATAAAATGATTTACCGAAAATTTTCGAAAGAAATGAAAAATTTTTCTAAGCCTGATGCTGCAGATATGATTTCGGAGTTATTGTTGAATGGGTGAGTTAAAAAATCTTGTTGAAGCTGTTATATTCATCTCTGTAGAGCCTGTGTCTTCTAAGCAGATAGCTGAAAAGTTAGGTATAGAGTTGGAGAAAGTAGAGGATGTTATTCAAAAATTGGAGCACGAGTATAAAAATAGAGGAATAGTTCTCAAAAGAGTGGCTGGTGGCTATAAATTCTTTACATCTCCTGTTTTGTCTTCTAAGATTAAACCATTTGTTGAAGAGAGACCCGTAAAACTTTCAAAACCTTTGCTTGAAGTGCTTGCCATTGTTGCTTATAACCAACCTATAACGAAGAAAGAAATTTGGCAGATTAGAGGGCATAATTCTGACGGGGCTATTAAGTCTTTGCTTGAGAAAGGTCTTATAAAGGTAGTAGGTAGAGCTGATGCTCCTGGAAGACCTAAACTTTATGGAACTACGGATGCATTTTTACAGCATTTTGGTTTAGCTTCTTTGAATGATTTGCCCAAAGTGGAGTTAGAGGAATTGAAATGGGAAGAATAGATGACGCTTTAGATTTGCTGTATGAAGATGAAGAGTTAGCTCTGTGTTGTGATGATGTGTTGCCAAAAGTGGAGAAATTTTTGTTTGAACTTAACA
>JAMOPR010000012.1 GCA_027064485.1 Desulfurobacteriaceae bacterium
TTCTACAAGTAACTCTCAGACTTCAAAGTCAGAAGCAGAAGAAAATCAAGAGGAAAAGGAGATACCAGAAAACTACTACATCGTAGAATCCCCTATGGTAGGAACTTTCTACAGAGCTCCAGCTCCAGGAGCAGAACCATTCGTAAAAGAAGGAGACAGAGTTGAAAAAGGACAGGTTTTATGTATCATAGAAGCCCTCAAAGTCATGAATGAAATAGAATCGGAAGTTTCCGGCATTGTCAGAAAAATCTTAGTAGAAAATGGACAACCTGTAGAATACGGGCAACCACTATTTTACATAGAGCAGGATTAGTTTTATGTTCAAGAAGTTACTAATCGCAAATAGAGGTGAAATAGCGGTAAGGATAATAAGAACGTGCAAAGAGTTAGGAATCAAAACAGTAGCTGTTTATTCTAAAGCAGATAAAAACTCTTTGCACGTATTCTTGGCAGATGAAGCAGTTTGCATAGGCGGCGCTCTCCCTCATGAAAGTTACCTCAACATACCGGCAATTATTTCTGCGGCAGAAATCACAGGAGCGGACGCAATTCACCCCGGTTACGGCTTCCTATCGGAAAATCCGGGATTTGCGGAAATATGCACTGCCTGCGGAGTAAAGTTTGTAGGTCCTTCTCCAGAAACTATGGTTTTAATGGGAGACAAGGCAAAAGCCAGAGAAATTGCCATAAAAGCCGGCGTTCCTGTAGTTCCCGGTAGTGGCATTGTAAAAACTGTTCAAGAAGCACTAAAGATATGTGAAGAAATAGGTTATCCCGTATTGGTAAAAGCCGCACACGGAGGCGGCGGAAGAGGAATGAGACTTATAGAATCTAAAGAAGAAGCAGAATCTCTCATAGTTACTGCTATGAGAGAAGCCGAAGCAGCATTTGGTAATGGTGAAGTTTACATCGAAAAATACATACAAAATCCCCGCCACATCGAAATCCAAATAGTTGCCGATTCTTACGGCAACGTAGTAACGTTTGGAGAAAGGGAATGTTCTCTTCAGAGAAGGCATCAGAAAGTAGTTGAAGAAGCACCTTCTCCGTTTGTTGACCAAAACCTGAGAGAAAAGTTGTCAGAAGCAGCAATTAAAATAGCCAAGTTGATAAACTACAAAGGCGCAGGAACTGTCGAATTCTTAGTTGACAAAGATAAAAACTTCTACTTTATTGAAATGAACACGAGAATCCAAGTGGAACATCCCGTAACGGAAATGGTTACCAGCAAAGACCTCATAAAACTTCAATTACTTTCTGCAGCAGGAGAAAAACTTTCAACTGAATCTCCTTCTCTAAAAGGTCATGCAATAGAATTCAGAATAACTTGCGAAGACTACCTAAAAGATTTCCGCCCCTCACCTGGAAAGATAGAAAAGTTGTTAATTCCCGGCGGTTTCGGTGTAAGAGTTGACACCCACTTATACGAGGGTTATTCCATTCCCCAATACTACGACTCCTTACTGGCAAAACTCATAGTTTGGGGAGAAACGAGAGAAGAAGCCATAAAAAGAGGCAAACGAGCATTGGAAGAATTTATAATAGAAGGTAACCTGAAAACCACAATACCGTTCCACCTTAAATTGGTGGAAGAAGAAAATTTCGTTAACGGAAACCTTGACACAAAGATATTGGAAAATAAAATATTACCAAAGATAAAACTTTCCTAACCCAATTTTTGCTTTTAAAAGCAAAAGCTTTTGTTTTCAATCCCCTTGGAGGAAAAAATGGCTTCTCAATCAAAATCGGAAAAAGTCAAAATCTGGATAAAAGAATACCTTTCCGAATTCGGCGAATATTGCGGAACCTTAGAAGAATTAGCCAATTTGGCAAATTCAACCTCTTATTTAACTAAAAAGGCTATTACCGAACTGGAAGAAGAAGGATTAATAAACGTTGAAACAAGAAGAGGAAAAGGTCTCATCCTCACCCTCAAAACAGAAAAAGAAAACTCTAAAGAAGAACCTCAGTTAGAACTACTTAAGGAAAATGAAGAAAAATCAGCAGAAGAACTTTTAAAGGAAAGAGAAGAGAGAAAGAAAAAGAAAGTCTCCCTTCAGGACCAAGTATTAACCTCTCTAATCGGGAAAGACATAACCGTATTCTTAATAAGCGGAACGAGATTAGAAGGCAAGCTCCTTGATTTTGACAACTTTACTCTATCTATGACAGCGCCCAAGGGAAAATCTTTAGTTTATAAACACGCCATAGCAACAATTCTTTACGAGTAACGAAGAATGAAAAAGTATAAAACTTTAGAAGACGCTCAAATAGAACTAATAGAACTTTTAGAGCAGGAAGGCGAATTTAGAGGAACAATAAAAGAGTTAGCAGAGAGGTTATTTGTAAAACCCGAAAATATTATACCTCTTCTTCAACTTATGAAATCTTCCGGAGACATCGTTTACGAAGAAACAGACGAAGAGTTAATAATAAAACCTGCTTCCTACATACCTATCCTACCTCCCATCCTCACCAAAGAGCAAGAAAAAGAGATTGAAAAGAAAACTCAAGAGGGATTTAAGCTAATAGCTTGTTCCTACATGGGAGGCGTTCAAAGCAGAGAACTGAGAAAAGCCATAGGTAAAAGAATCATCATCTACTTTAGGAACGGAAGCCGTGTAGAAGGCAAGTTAAAAGGCTTTGATAGGTTTTGCTTAAGGGTCAGAAATTACATGGGTAACTTACTAATTTACAAGCACTCCGTATCCACAATCTTATACAAAGGATAAGATGAAATTCGTAGGAGCACATGTAAGCACCTCCGGAGGTGTGTTCAACGCCCCTCTCAACGCAGCAAGCATAAAAGCTAAAGCGTTTGCCCTTTTTACAAAAAACCAAAGAAGGTGGAACGCAAAACCGCTAACAGAAAGTGAAATAAAAAAGTTCAAGGAAAATTTGAAAAAGGTAGGAATAAACGTTAATCACGTTCTACCCCACGACAGTTACCTAATCAACTTAGGTCATCCAGAAAAAGAAAAAAGGCGCAAATCGATAGAAGCATTTATCGATGAAGTAAAAAGGTGTTATCAGTTGGGACTAAAGTATCTAAATTTCCATCCCGGAAGTCACCTGCGCCAAATGTCAGAAGAGGATTGCCTGAAAGTAATAGCCGAATCGTTAAACGAAACAATAGAGAGAACAGAGAAAATAATCTTAGTAATTGAAAACACGGCTGGTCAGGGGTCAAACGTAGGATATAGGTTTGAACACATAGCAAAACTCATAGAATTAGTGGAAGATAAAACAAGAATCGGCGTATGCCTTGACACCTGTCACCTGTTTGCCGCAGGCTACGATATCAGAACAGAAAACGCATATCTAAAGACGATGGAAGAGTTTGACTCAATAGTAGGATTCAAATATTTAAAAGGCATGCACCTAAACGATGCAAAATCAACGCTGGGCAGCCGAGTAGACAGGCATCACTCCATAGGAAAAGGAAATATAGGTTTGGAAGCTTTCCGACTAATTATGAACGACCCACGCCTTGATGACATTCCTCTCATTCTTGAAACGATAGACCCTTCAATCTGGGCAGAGGAGATAAAACTACTATATTCATTAGTAGAACAACCTTAATGGAACACTTACCATGATTTTCAGGGATAGGAAAGAAGCTGGAGAACTTTTAGCAGAAGCCATTCTGCGGAAATACAACGGCACATTAAAGAACCCCGTTGTCATTGCAATTCCAAGGGGAGGTGTTATAGTCGCAAAACCCATTGCAGACACTTTAAATGCCCCCATAACCCTCGTAATACCGAGAAAAATCGGAGCACCTTTCAACGAAGAATTCGCAATAGGAGCAGTAACAGAAGATGGTTACATTTTGATGAATCCAACGATAACAGAAGACTTAGCTTACAGAATGGGAATTACCAGAGAGTATATAGAAAGAAAGGCAAAGGAAGAATTGAAAGAAATAGAAAGGCGAAAAAGACTTTACCTTCAGGGGAGAGAAATTCCTATAACCAACAGAGACGTTATCTTAGTTGATGATGGAATAGCTACAGGATTAACCGTAAAGGCAGCAATTCTTTCTCTAAAAAGACAGAAGCCAAATAGAATTATATTAGCCGTCCCTGTAATGCCTGCGGATAAAGTTTCGGAATTTCAGGAATTAGTTGACGACTTGATAGCCCTCTATACTCCAGAATACTTCAGCGCTGTAGGACAGTTTTACTACGATTTTTCTCAAACTTCTGACGAAGAAGTTATAAAAGCTCTATCCTGAAATTTCCGATTTTATCTTCCTGACAGCTTCTAACGGGTCTTCAGCCCTGGTTATAGGTCTTCCGATAACCATATAGTCAACGCCCTTTTCAACTGCCATTTTGGGGGTGACTACCCTTTTCTGGTCATCCCTTGAAGCCCATAAAGGTCTAATACCTGGCGTAACTGTAATGAAATCTTTCCCTAACTCTCTTTTTATCCTCTCAACCTCTTTAGCAGAACATACAACTCCATCAAAACCCGCTCTTTTAGCAAGCTCTGCAAGGCGTAATACCGTATCTTCAACACTTGAGCGAATACCTATACTTTTTAAATCTTCTTCTCCCATACTGGTAAGAACAGTTACGGCTATGAGTAAAGGCTTTTCAATACCCAAACTTTCAGCATATTCCTTG
>JAMOPR010000013.1 GCA_027064485.1 Desulfurobacteriaceae bacterium
CATACCTTGCCGTATTTGTAGCAATACCAGAAAGCTTTTGAAGTATATTAAGAGCTGTTCTCTCTCCCTGCAAAATGGCTTTTAAACTTCCCTCAACGCTACCAATTACCGAACTCGCTTGAACTTTATCTCCGTCCTTAACGTTCCACTTGAAAGACACTCCCCTGTCTAAAAGAGAAAAAACCTTCTCAAAAAAAGGAATTCCACATATTAAGGATTCTTCTTTAACAATAACTTCCGCCGTGCACCTTTTTTCCGGCAAAGGTGCAGAAGATAAATCACCGCAAAAACCCAAATCTTCTTCAAGAAAGGATAAAATTAAGCGTTCCACGTAAAGTTGATTCATGATACCTCCATAAGGAGCCGTTAATGAACGTGCCAAACATTATAACCGCTTTTAGGGCTTTGATGATACCCATTTTCATTATGGCAGTTTTCAATCGAAACTTTGAAGCAGCAACATGGATATTCCTACTTGCCGCAGCAAGCGACGCCGTTGACGGCTTTCTGGCAAGAAAGCTGAAACAGGTAACAACAGCAGGAGTAATGCTTGACCCGATAGTAGACAAGCTTTTAATCAACACAGCTTTTATTGTGCTGTCTTACATTGATAAAATCATTCCTGTATGGCTGACGATTTTAGTTTTGAGCAGGGATACCTTAATAATAATTGGAGGACTATTGCTTGCCGCTTCTGGTAAGGCTAAAAAAATTAAACCTTCTGTTTTAGGCAAGCTAACTGCCTTTTTCCAATTCTTTACTGTTTTCACTACCCTTGTCAGCCTAAATTTCAAAATACCGGAAGAACTCGTAAAAAACCTATTTTTAGTAACAGCCGGATTTACTGCTGCATCGGCAGTTGATTACACAGTTAGGGGGATTAAGGAGCTAAGTAATGAAGAAATACCTGCCTGAAATCTACTTTTTGGGAACACTAACTGCCTTAGTTTTGGCTTTATTCTTTATGCAGCCAGCTTTAATGCCTTTCTTTTTAGGTTCCGCTTTCGCTTACATTTCCCACCCCTTATTCAAGTTCTTTCTAAAAATCACAGATGGAAAGAAAAAGATTTCGGCAGTATTAACGCTAACTTCTATCTTACTCGCCATATTTGTAGTTCTTTTCATCATACTGCCAACAGTCATATCTCAGGTTCAAAGCTTCATCGAGTTCCTTCCGCACCTAATAGAAAAAGTGGACGCATTTATTTACAGCTTCCTCGGCAAGCACTTTTTAAAGAAACTCTCACCCAGCACACTTACCCTTCAATCTGTAATAAAAAGCCTATACGTTCAGCTTGGCTCGCTGCCGATAGGAAACTTGATTCAAAGAATCTTCAGCGGAGTTTTTTCAGCCATAAACGTAGCAATAAACGCCGTTTTGGTTCCCCTGATAACCTACTACATGTTGGTAAATGCGGAAAAGATAAAAAATTTATATTTAACAATCTCTCCCAATTCCATTCAGGAAGAGTTGAAAAACTTGATAGACAAAGTTCACAACGCTCTATCAAGCTACCTAATTGGACAGATATTCGTTGCTATCTTCGTTGGAATCTACATAGCAATTGGTCTTTACATCGTCAAAATAAAGTATGCATTCCTCATCGGGTTTATCGCTGGAGTTTTAAATATGCTTCCCTATGTTGGATTCTTCTCCGGGTTAATTCCGTCAATTCTACTTGCCATATTTGACAACGGCACTTTAACGGCGGTTATCGGCGTTTTGATTGTTTTCCTTACAGAGGTTGGACTGGAAAACTTAATATATCCAATAATAATGAGCAGAACTACGGGAATAAACCCTCTTTTAATCCTGTTTTCCATATTTGTTGGAGGATATTTGGGAGGAGTTTTGGGGGTAATTTTAGCCGTTCCAATAGCAGTTATAGTTGTTCCCGTGTTTGACAGCTTCGTAGAAAAGAAGGAGAACAAAAGTGTTAATTGGAGTAACGGGTAACATAGGAAGCGGGAAAAGCACCTTTTGCAAACTTTTAAGCGCAAAGGGATTCAGCGTCGTTAACGGAGATGAACTGGCAAAGAGTTTCCTAAAGAAGGGACACGAAGCTTACAGCAAAATCGTTGAAACGTTTGGGAAAGGAATTCTAAACGGCGAAGGTGAAATAGACAGGAAAAGGCTGGGAAGCATCGTTTTCAACGACAAGGAAAGCTTAAATAAGCTGACAGCAATCATTCATCCATTTGTTTTGCGCGCTGTAGAATCCTTAAAGGAAAGGGACGAAATTACATTTTTTGAAGCGGCAGTAATAGTTGAATACGGCTGGCAAAAAACGTTTGACGCAATAGTTACCGTTTACGCCTACAGGGGACAGAGAATTTTGAGAGCCGCACGAAAGTTTGGATTGAGAAACGCCGTTTTAAGAGATAGAATGCAACTGCCTTACTCGGTTAAGTTTAAATACACCGATTACCTAATATGCAATACGAAAAACCTTCTTCACCTGAAAGAACAGTGCGAAAAATTTGCAGAGCAGTTTAAGGAGTAAAAGATGAAAATACTCTTTATCGGCGATGTGGTGGGAAGACCGGGCAGAAAAGCTGTCCACCAATTTTTGGAGGAAAACAGAAAGGTTTACGATTTTTGCATTCTCAACGGAGAAAACGCAGCAGGAGGGTTTGGTTTAACGGAAAAAATAACTAAAGCGCTGCTGTCCTACGGCGCCGATGTAATAACGGGTGGAAACCACACGTTTGATAAAAAAGAGATATACCAGTTTATAGATAAGTATCCGATACTTAGACCTGCCAATTACCCAGAAGGAACTCCCGGAAAAGGGTTTGACATTTTTGAAGTTAATGGAAAGCGAATTTTAGTTATCAACTTAATGGGTAGAGTTTTCGTTGAATGTCTTGATAATCCTTTTAGGACTTTCGACCGAATAGTTGAAGAAGCGGAAGCAGATGTGGTGGTGGTGGATTTTCACGGAGAAGCTACATCAGAAAAGCAGGCGTTCGGCTACTACGTTGATGGAAGAGCCACTGCTGTTTTTGGAACTCATACCCACGTTCAAACTGCAGACCTGAGGCAACTACCTAAAGGAACTCTTTATATAACAGATGCCGGAATGTGTGGAGCCGTGGAGTCTGTAATTGGGATGGGAGTGGAGGAGGGGATTTTTCGCTTCGTTAAGCAGTTGCCAGTAAAATTTAAAGTTCCCGAAAAACCAAAATTGATACAATTTTGCGGAGTTTCTTTTGAGGTAGATGACAAAGGTAATGTCACAAATTTTGAGAGAATACAGGAAATTTACGTAAGGAGAGAGGATGGCAGTTATATTAGACGGGAAGAAACTATCGGAAAAGATTAAAAAAGAGCTAAAAGAGGAAGTAGAAAACTTTAAAAGTCAGGGATTGAGAGAACCGGCTCTTGCCGTCGTTTTAGTAGGCAACGACCCTGCAAGTGAAATTTACGTAAGGAACAAAATAAAATCCTGTCAAACAGTAGGAATTCGCTCCGTAGATGTCAGACTACCAGAAGAAACAACTCAGGAAAAACTCAACAGTATCGTTAAAGAACTTAACGAAGATGAAGGAATAGATGGAATAATCGTTCAACTTCCGTTGCCGAAACACCTTTCATGCAGAGAAGTTATAGAGTTCATCTCTCCTAAAAAAGACGTTGATGGATTCCATCCAGAAAACGCCGGTAAATGCCTTTTAGGGTTATACGAAAAAGGGCTTATGCCCTGCACTCCGGCAGGAGTAATGAAAATCTTTGAAGAATACGGAATAGAACTACAGGGCAAAAACGCCGTTATGGTAGGTCATAGCAACATCGTAGGAAAACCCTTAGCTACCATGATGATAAATGCAAATGCAACAGTTTCTGTGTGCCACGTTTACACAAAAGATTTGGCGTCTTTTACAAAAGAAGCAGACATCCTTTGTGTTGCAACAGGTGTCCCACATCTTATAAAAGCAGACATGGTAAAGGAAGGAGCCGTAGTAATAGACATAGGCATTAGCAGGATAAACGGTAAAATCGTTGGAGATGTGGACTTTGAAAACGTGAAAGAAAAAGCTTCCGCAATAACTCCAGTGCCTGGAGGAGTCGGACCTATGACGATAGCTATGCTTTTATATAATACGGTTAAAGCCTATAAAATGAGGATGGGTATTTGAAAACTATTCCTTTTATTAACCAAGAAACGTGCATCGGATGCGGAATATGTGTTGATGTCTGTCCAAACGGCGTGTTTGTAATGTGTTGTGATAAAGCCGTAGTTATGCATCCAGAAAAATGCAACGGTTGCGATATCTGCATTGAAAATTGCCCAGTCGATGCAATAACTATGAAATGGTCTGACCTTTGAGGGAGAACGATGCTGTATTATTACTTGCTTAAATCGTTCTACCTATATTCAGTCTCCCTGTGGAGCGGTAGTGCCTTTTTCGCAACGCTATTCTCAGCACCCGCTGCATTTAAGGTATTCCCGAAAGAAGAAGCAGGGAAATATACCGAATTTCTATTAGGCAAATATTTCTACCTCTGTTTTATACTAAGCATACTATCCATAACAAGCTTCTATCTTTTAATAAAGGACAATCTATCCTTTGTATCT
>JAMOPR010000014.1 GCA_027064485.1 Desulfurobacteriaceae bacterium
AGATTTACGATAACTACGGTTTTGATACTGAGATTATTGTTGCAAGTATTAGGCATCCTCAGCACGTGCTTCAAGCAGCCCTTTTGGGTGCAGATATTGCTACTATTCCGTTTAAGGTTGTAAAACAACTTGCTAAGCATCCTCTTACTGATGTAGGTATTGAGAGATTTTTGGAAGATTGGGCAAAAGTTCCTGATAAAGATTCTATTTTTGGTTAACCGTTTAAGGGGAGGGAAGGTTGGAAAATTCTGGAATAAATAAAATCAAAGAGGTTTTTAAGCTTTTCAAGGAAAGCTTACATGAGCTTGAGCAGGTTGAATATGCCATTAAATTGCTGGAAAAAGAGTTAAATGAGTATAGGGAGCTTGTGGATAGAGAAACGCTTTTGCCTAAGGTTAAGTTAGTTAAGCAGAAAGTAAACAGGCTAATAGAGAGGATAAAGTATTCACCAGAAGAACATTTACTTGCTGTTGGTGTGAATCTTTCTTTAGTTGAACCTGTGCCCGAGAGAGAAAGAAGGGAAATAATGAACCATATAGCTATTTATCTTGAAAGGAGGATTAGACCGGGGGATTTTCTGTTTAAGCTGTCGGATTCTTCGTTGGGTATGATATTTTTTGCTGGGGGTAAAGAGCAGGCTGATGCTATTTTGAGAAGATTAGAAGAGATTCTTCTGAATTTAAAGGCTCAAACCTACAGCTCTCAAAAAGTTCTTGTAAACTTCAATATAAAGCATATTCGGGTAACTCCAGATATGACAGCAGATATGGTTTTTGAGAAGTTGGTAAAACAGGAGTAGCGGGCGTTCCCGCTACTCGATTATTTCAAGGACTGCTCTTTTACCCATTTTTGTTGCAGCAGCAGAAAGGAGTGTTCTTAAAGCTTTGGCGGTTCTGCCTTGCCTTCCGATGACTTTACCTAAGTCTTTTGCATCTACTTTTAGCTCGATAACAATGGTTCTTTCACCTTCTGTTTCTGTTACAGATACGGCATCTGGGTTATCAACGAGCCTTTTTGCTACGCATTCTACCATTTCCTTGAGAGCAGACATTTTTCACCTCCTTATTGAACTACCTTCTTGAGAAGAGAAGCAACTCTTTCTGTAGGTTGAGCGCCTTTAGAAAGCCACTCTTTAACTTTTTCTACATCAACCTGAAGTTCTTTAGATTTGGGATTGTAAGTTCCTAAGATATCTACAGCTCTTCCGTCTCTTTTTGACATGGCTTCCATCACTACGATTTTATAAACTGGAAGTTTTTTCCTTCCCATTCTTTTGAGTCTTATCTTTACCAACGCTTTCCTCCTATTATCAAGTTTTGTGGGAGAATTTTATTCCAAATTTGAATTTAATCAAGGTTTAAAAGAAGGGAAACGGAAACTTTCTGCCGCCACCTTTTTTAGCCATTTTCTTCTGCATTTTTTTCATCTGTTTTATAGCCATTTTTGCCTGAACAAACTGCTTTAACAGAGCATCTACCTCTTTTACGCTCGTTCCGCTTCCTCTGGCTATTCTTCTTTTTCTGCTTGCATTTATGATTGCGTGGTTTCTCCTCTCTTCGGGAGTCATTGAGTTTATAATTGCTTCTATTCTTTTGAGTTTTTTGTCATCAATTACCTGTTCTAACTGCTTTAGCATTTTCTGACTGCCAAGTCCTGGAATCATTCTTACTATTTGATGAAGAGGTCCTAACTTTTGAATCATTTTGAGCTGTTTACGAAAGTCTTCAAGCGTAAACTCTCCCGAGAGTAGTTTTTCCTGCATAGTTAGAGCTTCGTTTTCATCTATAACTTCCTGGGCTTTTTCTACTAACGTTACAACGTCTCCCATACCCAAAATTCTTGAGGCAACTCTGTCTGGGTAGAAAGGTTGGAAGTCGTCTATTTTTTCTCCGACACCTGCGAACTTTATGGGTTTACCTGTAACGCCTTTCACTGAAAGAGCAACGCCGCCTCTTGCATCGGAATCCATTTTTGTGAGGATTATTCCGGTCATTCCTACAGCTTCGTTGAAAGCTTTTGCTATGTTTACAGATTCCTGACCTGTCATTGAATCAACTACGAAAAGTGTTTCATCTGGGTTTGTGGCTTCTTTAATTTTTCTTGCTTCTTCTAAAAGTTCTTCATCTATGTGAAGTCTTCCGGCAGTATCAATGATTAGAACGTCATAATCTTCGCTTTTTGCTTTGTTTAAGGCATCTTGGGCTATTTTAACGGCGTCTTTTTCGTTTTCTTCTAAGAAAACAGGAACGCCTATTTGGTCGCCTAACTTTTTAAGTTGAAGCATTGCAGCTGGACGGTAAACGTCTGCTGATGTGAGAAGAACTTTTTTTCCCTGTTTCTTTAAGTAATTGGCTAACTTGGCAGCTGTTGTTGTTTTTCCTGAACCTTGAAGACCTATGAGCAGGATAACTGCTGGTTTACTTTTAAGGTTGAGTTTTGCTTCCTCTCCGCCTAATGCTTGAACGAGCTCGTCGTAAACGATTTTTACTAATTGTTGTGCTGCAGTAACACCTTTCGTTACTTCTGCGCCTAAGGCTTTTTCTTTTATGTCGTTTATAAAGTCTGAAACGACTTTATAGTTAACGTCTGCTTCAAGGAGAGCTAATTTAATTTCTCTCAATCCTTTTTCTAAGGTTTCCTTATCTATTTTCCCTTTTCTTCCTAACTTCTCTATCGTTGATTGAATTTTTTCTGCTAAAGCGTCAAACATTTACGCCTCCTGTAGGGGGATTTCTACTCCGGCTTTGACTTCTACGAATCTTTCTTTCCAGTTATCTTTGAATATCTCTATTCCCAAGTCTCCTGTGCAGTGGCAAGGTGCTACGTATTCTGTGAAGTTTTTGAGTTTTTGTGATATTTCTTCTATTTCAGTTGCATCTTTTTTGTATAGATGAAAACCTCCTAAAGTTAATAGAAGTTTTTCTCCGCAAATAGCTGTTGCTCTTTCGGCTATTTCTACTATTCCGGGATGGGAGCAGCCTGTTATGAGGATGAATCCTTGTTTTGATTTGAATATGAGGGAGTGTTCAGCTGCCGGACTTTCCATGCCGGTTGGCATTATTCCCGTTGATATGAATTTGTCGCTAATGTATGTTGGAGCGTTTACGGGAACACAAACGGCTTTTTCGCCTGTTAACTCTTCAAAGTATTCTAAATCTGTTTCGGGAACGAAGAGTTCAGGTTGGTTAGTAACTTGCAGAACGAACGGTAAGCCTCCGGTGTGGTCCCAATGGTTGTGAGAGATGAAGATAAAATCTATCGATTGCCAGTCAACGCCCGCTTTTTCCCCGTTTTCTTTGAGAACTTCCGATTTAGCTCCTGTATCAAAAAGGAGGGTTTCTTCTTCCGTTTCGATTAAGGCGCTGAATCCCCAGTCTGCTGTAAAACCGTTTACTGCTCTGTTGTCGTAAAGAACGGTTATAGATTCCATTTCTCCTCCGTTTGCTGATTGTAAGCTATAATCTATTAAAAATTTTAGGTCTATGCCATTTGCGGTGGGAGGAAACAGAATGATAAAGTTTGGGACGGACGGTTGGAGAGGTGTGATATCGAAGGATTTTACCTTTGATAACTTGAAAAAGGTTGCTGTTGCGCACGCTCTGTATTTAAAGGATTTGGGAGCCAAGAGGGTTGTTATCGGTTACGACTTGAGATTTTTGTCTGAAGAGTATGGTAGGTTTGTGGCGGGGATTTTTTCAGATATGGGGTTTGATGTTGTGCTATCAAAAACCTTTTCTCCGACGCCGGCGGTTTCTTACGCCACCAAGTATGGAAATTTTGATAACGGGATAGTTATCACTGCTTCTCATAACTATGGAAAGTATAATGGTTATAAGGTAAAGGAATCTTTTGGTGGCGCTGCTACTACGGAATTCACCAAAGGAATAGAAGGTAAATTGGAAGATGCAGAAAAGATTTTAGATGAGGTAAAAGTTGGGGAGGAGTTTAAACTTGAGGATATTGTAAGCCCTTACGTAGAAGGAGTTAGAGGACAGTTGGAATTGTCGCTTTTTAAAGAAAGAGCAATTAATTTAGTTCATGACCCTATGTTTGGTGCTCAGCAGGGGCTTCTTTCGAGGGCTGTTGAGGGAACGAAAGTAAGGGTTCTTTCTATCCATTCTTACAGAGACCCGCTCTTTGGCGGCAGACATCCTGAACCGATAGTTGAGGAAAACATTGCTGCTTTAAAGGAGACCGTAAGGGCAAGGGGAGCAGATATAGGTATTGCTAATGACGGTGATGGAGATAGGGTTGGTATAGTTGACGAAAGAGGTAACTTCGTTAATTCCCAGATAGTTTATGCTCTTTTGCTTCAGCATATTGTGAGGAATAGGGGAATAAAGAACGGGATTGTGGTAAAGACTGTTTCAACTGGGTATTTGGTAGATAGAGTTTGTAGGGCTGAAGGCATTGAATTAAAGGAAGTTCCGGTAGGTTTTAAAAACATTTCGGAAGTTGCCTTGAAAGAAAAGGTTATGTTTGGCGGTGAAGAGAGCGGCGGTTATGCTCTTATGGATTACCTGCCCGAAAGAGATGGTCTTTTAATGGGACTGTTGATAGTTGAGAA
>JAMOPR010000015.1 GCA_027064485.1 Desulfurobacteriaceae bacterium
ATAAACATCTATCCATTTCTCAACATCCTCTCTGGTAAGTTCCAAGTGAAACTGAAGAGCAACAACTTGATTCCCAATCCTAAACGCTTGATTGTTATACATCACAGAAGAAGCCAACCTTACAGCTCCATTCGGAAGGTCAAAAGTATCTCCGTGCCAATGAAAAACCTCTATTTCATCCTTATAAATGATTTCAAGATGGTTCTGTGGAAATACAGGATACCATCCAATTTCTTTCCCCCATTCCCCTTTACGAACCTCTGCACCAAAAACGTCTGCTATAAGCTGAGCACCGAGACAAACACCCAAAATTTTTTTCCCTTTTTCATAAAACTGCTTAATAAGCTTTTTCTCTTTCTCAAGAAAAGGAAACTTCTCCTCCTCATAAACTCCCATAGGACCGCCTAAAACAATCAGTATGTCAAAATCATCCGCAGAAAAATCCAATCCATCGCGAGCTTCAACCTCTTCTACCTTTACTCCCCTTCTTTCCAAAGCTTCTCCAAAGGTTCCCACTCCTTCTATTTCTGCATTTTTCACAGCAAGAGCTTTCATTGTCTAACTCCTCCCACCGTAATCTCCGGTATGCGAATGGTAGGCATTCCATCGGTCACAGGAACACCTTGACCGTCTTTACCGCACGTTCCTATAGAAAATCCCAAATCGTTGCCCACAGCATCAATATTCTTGAGAATTTCAGGTCCGTTACCTATAAGGGAAACTCCCCTTATCGGTTCAGTTACCTTTCCGTTTTCTATTAAATAACCTTCCGAAACTTCAAAAACAAAATCTCCGTTAACAGTGTTAACCTGTCCGCCTCCCATTTTAACGACAAAAATACCGCTCTTAGTATCAGCGATAATATCTTCAGGAGACACATCCCGAGGCTTTATAAAAGTATTCGTCATTCTCGGTATGGGAACGTGCATGTAGGATTGTCTTCTACCGTTACCGGTAGAAAACTCACCAGCTTTCATAGCTTCAAGGGTATCATACATAAAACTTTTAAGTATGCCGTCCTCTATGAGAACGTTTTCCCTTGTTGCAGTTCCTTCATCGTCATAACCGGAACTACCATACATTCCCTTCATAAAACCGTTATCAACAACAGTTATCAACTCCGAAGCAACCTTCTCTCCTATTTTCCCTGCGTAAACGGAAAGTCCCTGATTGGCAAGGTCAGCTTCAAGCCCATGTCCTACTGCTTCATGAATCATAGTTCCGCCAGCTTTTGAAGATATTACTACAGTAAACTTCCCTGCCGGAGCAGGCTTTGCTTCCAGCATTTTCAAAGCCCTTTCCGCAGCCCTTTTAGCTACACTTTCCGGAGAATACCTCTCAAAAAGGGAGTAATCGCCCAAATGTCCTACAGGTTCGTATCCTGTTTGAAGGAGCACCCCATCGGAAGCCACCACCAAAACGTAAAAAACAACCCTCGGTCTTACATCTTCCACTATATTACCCAAAGTATTAACGATGGTTACTTCCTGAATCTGGTCTCTAAGAACAACGGTAACCTGTCTAATCCTATCACTGTAAGAGCGAGCAGTATCGTTTGCCCTCAGCAAATACTCTATTTTTTTATCAACAGGAACCTCAAAATTCGTTCCCTCTACAATTTCCTCGTAACGGATATCTTTTTCCCTTAAGTCTAACTTAACTTCCTTCTCTAAAGCTGCCGCCGATGCCAATCTGTCTATAGTTTCTTCAATAGATTGAACAGTTAGCCTGTTGGTAAAACCAAAGTATGTTTTATGGTTCTTAACGTAACGTATCCCCACTCCTACTTCTAATCCGGAAGAAACCTTCTCTACTCTGTTATCCTCGCAGGAAGCGGAAAAGGTATATCGCTTTTCAAAGAAAAGGTCTCCGTAATCCGCTCCTTTTTCTACAAGCTTTTTTACTCCGTAAACGCCCAACTCCTTAAAATCCGTTATCATACTACAGCCCCCAGTCCCTAAAGTATAGGAAGTCTTTATCAACCGTTCTTCGGGAAATCTTACAGATTATAGGAAGTTTCCGCTTATACTGCGAACGCTTAACCATATCCATCACTTTTCCCACTAACGGCTCATCGTATCCGAGGTTTACAATATCCTCTTTCCTCATCCTAAGGTCAACGTAAGCAAAAAGTATCTGGTCAAGAAGTTGATAGGTTAATCCAATTTCCCCTTCATCCGTTTGACCGGGCCACAAATCCGCAGAAGGTTTCTTTTTAATTATCCTTTCAGGCACGCCGACGTGTTCTGCTATTTGCCATACCTGTGTTTTGTAAAGGTCTCCTATAGGATTAACGTCGTGAGCACCGTCACCCCACCTTGTCGAATAACCTATCAAAAGCTCGCTCTTATTACTCGTTCCCACAACCAAAGCATTTTTAAAGTGAGCAAAATCGTAAAGGATACTCATACGTTCCCTTGCCATCTTATTCCCTTTCCTGACTCTATCCGCATCGGGAAACTTTTCATAGTAAGCATCTATTTGAGGAGTTATGTCTATTTCGTGGAACTCTATACCAAGCGTTTCTGCAACCAAGCGAGCATCTTGTTTAGAACTTTCGGAGCTTGTTCTGTAGGGCATCGAAATACCTATAACGTTCTCTTTACCCAAAGCCATAACCGATAAAAAAGCTGCAAGCGCTGAATCCACACCGCCCGATATTCCAACTACAGCCTTTTGAAATCCTGCTTTATTCAATTCCTCTTTTATAAACTGAACGAGAACACCCGTTACAAAAGCCTTATCCTTTATCTCTAAAAGTTCGGCTATCTTATTTCTCATCAAGAATTCTCCTCAAATTGCTAAATATTATTTCAGGTTTCTCATCCCGTAAAAGTGGTAGAGACACCCGAGCAGCTCTTATCAAAGCAGGATTTACCGTTACCAAAAGCATTTCCTCTTTAAACGAAGAAGCCTCAGCTATCACATTTCCAAATGGGTCACACACGAACGATTTACCTGAAAAAACAAATCCATCTTCAACGCCTACACGATTTGCATAGAAGAAATAGCTACCAGTCATCCTGGAATAAAACTCTCCAACGTTTCTCCAAATTTCTGCGTTTTCAAACTCTCCGCTTTCCCTGTATCCTCTTCCGGGACTTGAAGAAAGAGCAAATATAAACTTGCTTCCCTGTATAAAAGCTAAATAAACTGTTGAAAAGTGCCACAAATCTTCGCAAATTAACGCAACTGATTTTATTCCGTTGAAGTAAAATGTCTTTACCTCTTTACCGGCTCCCGTAAACCTTCCTTCATCAAACATCCCGTAAGTCGGCAAAAATATTTTACGGTGAACGTGAATCAACTTTCCCTTGGAAAAGCAGAAAGCTGAATTGTAAAAGATGTGCTCTTCCGATTCCTCAATTGCACCTACTATAAACGAAATCTTTTCACTCAAAGCTGAAAGGGGACTCTCAGCAAGACGCTCTGCCGTTACAGCTATTTCAGAAGTTATATCCTGAACGTTATAACCGGTCAAGTTAAGCTCTGGGAAAAGGCAGATATCTGCTCCTTGCTCTATTGCTTTCTTTATGAACTCTACAGTTCTTTCTAAGTTGGCTTCAAAATCTCCTAAAACAGATTTATGCTGAACTACCGCCACTTTCATCCTTACCACCTAAAACCGAACTTTAAACTCGTTTGAGTGCTACCGTCAGAACCAATTCCCCTGAAAAAACTGAACTTAATAATACCATCTACCAGCTTTGCCCAAAAAACTTCTGCTTCTATTCCTGGAGTTAGCAAAACGTCTTTAGAAGGGAAAAGGGCTCCAAAGTAAAGTTTGGGCTTTACGAAAAAGCTCTTATCTATAAGCGCCCTTCTATAGTTAAACGAAAGAGTAACAAAACGTTTACCAGAAGACTTAGAATCACTGTATCCGGGTATTCCCGATGATAGCGGAAGAACGTAAGCTCCAAACTTTGTTCCTGACGAAAGCGAATAACCCCAACTATCAACGTTTTTGGTGTGAATCTGTCTGGAATAAGTTCCCACAAAAGAACCGGTAAAAGTGGAAGAAACTTCGGGCATTGCAACTTTCAAGGCAAAAGTAAGAAAGGTTCCAGAAATGTAGTAAACGTAATCGGTTGTTTTATCAATGGAATAACTAACAGAAGAAAATAGGTATCGTTTTACTGTGTCCGTATCTTTATCTCTAATAAAGAGATAATTGACACCGGGAGTAAACGTGTGAACTTTTTCTTTATCCAAAAACCAAGGAGCCGATGCAAAAAGTTCAAACTTTTTTTGACTTTCATCTTCGTGATTGTAAACGCCTCCATTTATACTACCTTTCTGCTTTATAAACCTATACAGTTGAAAACTCATATACCTATTCTGAGAGAAATCTGTATTTTCCCACTTGGTATATCCAACGAACAGTTTGTTTCCCATTCCAGATAGGTTGTAATCTCTTACTTCCATTCCGACTTTATAACTGCCATCACTTTTGACCTGAAACTTAGGAACGGGAATTACAGGGAA
>JAMOPR010000016.1 GCA_027064485.1 Desulfurobacteriaceae bacterium
ATCAAGTTGCCCAACCTTACGTTTCGGAGTTTTATCGTTATCAAGATACTTGGAAACAGCTTTGGAAAGGGTATCAGCCATTATGAGAATTCTCTTGTTATCGTTACCTGCTTGCTTATAGGCAAGTTTGAGAGCCTCAACAAATGCAAGGAACTCTCCAAGGGAATCCCACCTTAAATGACCTTCTTTAACAAACTGCTGAACGTGCTTTGGAGCAGAACCACCAGCACCTGTTTCAAATAATCCACCGCCAGCAATAAGAGGAACGATAGAAAGCGCTCTTGCAGAAGTTCCAACTTCAATAATTGGGAAGAGGTCTGTTAAGTAGTCTCTCAGAACGTTTCCAGTAACGGAAATCGTGTTTAATCCTTTTCTGAACCTTTCAAGAGTAAACTTCATAGCCTCTCTCGGAGGCTTGATATACCACTCTACACCTTCAAGGTCACACTTCTGCAATTCCTCTCTAACCTTTTTAATCAATTCTCTGTCGTGTGCACGGAAGTGGTCAAGCCAAAAGACAATCGGATAGCCTGTTTCCTTTGCACGGTTTACTGCAAGTTTTACCCAATCACGAATCGCAACGTCTTTTGCGTGGCAACTTCTGTAAATATCACCTTCTTCTACTTCGTGCTCCATAAGAACGTTGCCGTTTTCATCAACAATTCTGATGACGCCATCTGCCGGTGGGAAGAACGTTTTATCGTGAGAACCGTATTCTTCAGCCTTCATAGCCATAAGACCAACGTTTTGAACAGTTCCCACTTTTGTGGGGTCAAACTGTCCGCGAACCTTGATGTCCTCTACAATCTCAGAATACATAGTAGCGTAGCAACGGTCTGGAACTGTAATTACACAATCATCAACTTCACCACTTGGTCCCCAACCTTTGAGACCGTTTTTAATAACGGCAGGAATAGAAGCGTCAATAATTACATCGTTAGGTCTGTGAAGATTAGTAATACCCCTGTCAGAATCAACCATATACATACGTGGTTGCTCTTTATAAATCTCTTCAAGAGTTTTCTTAATTTCTTCCTGCTTCTCAGGTGGGAGCTTAGAAAGCTTGTTTTCAAGGTCAATAAGACCTTTACTTGGGTCAAATCCAATTTCTTCAAGTTCTTTACCGTGCTTTTCAAAGAGTTTCTTGCAGTAAACCCTTATAGCGTCACCGAAAATAACAGGGTCAGAAACCCTCATCATTGTAGCCTTAACGTGAAGGGAAAAAAGAATATCCTTCTCTTTAGCGTCGTTAATTACTTCATCAAAGAACTCACGAAGAGCCTTCCTGCTCATATATGTTCCATCTACAACATCGCCCATCCCAACTTCAACTTCCTTAAGAACTTGAACGTTACCGTTTTTATCTACAAACTCATAGCGAATCTTTCCATCTTTTTTGATAGTTACAGACTTTTCATGGTCGTAAAAGTCTCCGGACTTCATATAAGCAACGTAACTTTCAGATTTTGGAGAAACTTCTGCCATCTTGTGGGGATGCTTTTTGGCGTATTCTTTAACAGGTTCAGCAATGCGTCTGTCCGAGTTACCTTGACGGAGAACGGGGTTAACAACAGAACCTATACACTTATCATACTTTGCTCTAATTTCTTTTTCTTCCTCAGTTTGAGGATTTTCGGGAAAATCCGGTAAATCATAACCTTGAGACTGAAGCTCTTTAACAGCCTCAATAAGCTGAGGAATGGAAGCAGAAATATTTGGAAGCTTTACTATGTTAGCCTCGGGCTTCCATACAAGTTCACCAAGGTAGGCAAGGTCGTCTGGAGCAAGTCCAAACTGAGCGAGAATTCTTCCTGCAAGAGATATATCCCTTACTTCAATTTCCACGCCAGCATGCTTCACAAAGTTTTTTATAATAGGAAGAAGTGAATAAGTAGCCAAAGCAGGAGCTTCATCAGTCTTTGTCCATACTATCTTGGGCTTTTTAGCCATCTATTACCTCCTGAAATTATGTTCTTCATAAGAGGGGGCTAAAGCCCCCAAAGCATTAGTTGGATTTATTCTTTGCTTCAAACTTTTGTCTAACGTAAGCAAGAACACCACCAGCTTTAATGATGTTAACCTGGCGCTCGTTAAGCCCGTGCTTCGTAGGAATGGAAATTCCCTTTGTTCTGTTAATCACTGTGATGATGTTATCTTCGCCAGGAGCAAAGTTTGAAAGGTCTATCTCAAGGAGGTCTCCCTGGTCAATTTTGTCGTAGTCTTCAGGATTAACAAAAACAAGTGGGAGAATTCCAAAGTTGATAAGGTTAGCGTGGTGAATTCTTGCAAAGGATTTAGCAATTACAGCTTTAACTCCAAGATACATTGGTCCGATAGCAGCGTGCTCCCTTGAAGAACCTTGTCCGTAGTTTTCACCACCAACGATGAATCCACCACCTTTTTCTTTAGCTCTTTTAGCAAAGTTTTCATCTACAACGGAGTAAACGTATTCAGAAATTGCTGGAATATTTGAACGAAGCGGCAGAATTTTAGCTCCACCAGGAATGATGTGGTCGGTTGTAATGTTGTCACCAACTTTCAGGAGAACTTCACCTTCAAGCTTATCACCAAGAGGTTCTTTATAACCAACGTAGTTGATTGTTGGACCTTTCCAGATTTCAACTTCATCCGGGTCTGCTGCCGGAGCGTAAATCATTGAATCATCAATTTCAAACTTCTCAGGCAAGAATACCTTAATTTCCTCAAGCCCTAAATCTCTCGGGTCTGTAATTACACCCTTCATTGCGGTAGCTGCAGCTGTCTCAGGAGATGCAAGGTAAACTTCTGCATCCTTCGTTCCAGAACGTCCGTAGAAGTTTCTGTTAAACGTTCTAACAGAAACGCCACCGGATGGTGGTGCAAATCCCATTCCAATACAAGGTCCACAAGCACACTCCAAAATCCTAAAACCAGCTCTTAAGAAGACATCGTAGTAACCTTCCTTATCCATCATCCTGAGAACCTGCTTGGAACCCGGAGAAATAGCAGCAGAAACCATTGGATGAACTCTTGCGCCGGTCTGCTTGAACATTTCACCAACAGTTTTAAGGTCTCTATAAGAAGAGTTGGTGCAAGAACCAATAGCAACCTGATGAACTTTCTTACCTTCTATCTCTTTAACTTTTACAACGTTATCCGGCATGTGCGGGCAGGCAATGAGCGGTTCAAGTTCAGAAAGGTCTATATCGATAACCTCATCGTATTCAGCATCCGGGTCAGCTTGGAGAGGTCTCCATTGGGACTCTCTACCTTGTGCCTTCATAAACAGATAAGTCTGCTCATCACTCGGGAATATGGAAGTAGTAGCCCCTAACTCTGCTCCCATATTAGTGATAGTAGCTCTTTCAGGAACAGTTAGGTATTTAACACCCTCTCCACCGTATTCAAATACTTTTCCAACTCCACCTTTAACGGAAAGCCTTCTTAAAAGCTCTAAGATAATGTCTTTTGCAGAAACGAAAGGCTTTAATCTGCCGTAAAGGTTAACTCTTACAACTTTAGGCATTGTGAGGTAGAAAGGTTCTCCCGCCATTGCAAGAGCAACGTCCATTCCACCAGCACCAATAGCCAAGCTACCTATCCCGCCAGCAGTTGGTGTGTGGGAATCTGAACCTAAAAGGGTCTTCCCCGGAACCGCAAATCTTTCAAGGTGAACCTGGTGGCAGATACCGTTTCCAGCCTTAGAGAAGAAAACGCCGAACTTCGCAGCTGCCGTCTGAAGGAAAAGGTGGTCGTTTGCGTTTTCTGGTCCACCAGCCTGTAACGTGTTGTGGTCAACGTAAGAAACAGAAAGCTCTGTTTGAACTTTTGGAAGCCCCATTGCTTCAAAGTGAAGGTAAGCCATAGTTCCGGTAGCATCCTGCGTAAGCGTTTGGTCAATCCTTATGGCTATGGGCTTACCAGGGGTCATATCCCCTTCAACAAGGTGGGTTTTAATAATCTTTTGCACGATGTTCAGTCCCATTCTTCCTCCTTTATAATAAATTTCTGTATTTAATTTCTGGCGCAGAAATAGAGCCTTTAAAAGCTGTAAAAATTATGTAAAAAATTTGTAAAAATTTCAAGCAACCACTCGAAAATTAGGAGAAAAGGATGGAACCAACGGTTATAGAAGGAAAAATCCCCATCTACATCTACGCCAAAGAAATCGAACCAGAAGTAAAAGCTCAAATAGAAAGAATTAAAGACTTACCGTTCTTTAGAGACAAAATCGTCATAATGCCCGACTGCCACGCCGGCAAAGGATGCGTTATCGGATTTACAGGTTACTTCGACGACGTTGTAATTCCAAACATCGTAGGCGTTGACATAGGCTGCGGTGTTTACACCTACCCGCTAAAAGCGAAAGAAGATGAAGTCAACTTGAGAAAGTTTGACGCATTCGTAAAAGGAAAAATCCCCACCGGCCTCACCTCCCGCACCAAAAACAACGCAAAAAAACTTCCCCTCTCAAAAGAA
>JAMOPR010000017.1 GCA_027064485.1 Desulfurobacteriaceae bacterium
ACTTTTGGATTTTTTCTTGCAAAGTGAAAATTAAGTCTCTTAAAATTAAAAAAAATCCCCCCCACCACCTTCGCCCACAAAAATTCATTTCCCATATCTTTATTGATTAGCTTTTTGTAAACTGTCAAGTTGTCAAACTTCCCGCTTTCAAAAACCTTTTTGACGACTTCAGCAGCATAAACTCCGCTCTTTACGGCGTAGTAAATTCCTTCTCCTGTCAGCGGGTCAACGAGCCCTCCAGCATCTCCCAAAAAAATTACCCTGTTCCTCAAAACGTCGTTTTTCCTTTGACCAGCAGGAATAGGGAATCCACCCTCGTAAGTAGAATTACCTTTCACGTTGTGCTTTGCATTAAAAAGCATAAGACGTTTCTTTAAATCTCTGTAGTTTTTAAACTCTCCTAGTCCTGCAGTAACGAAATTGCCTTTGGGAAAAATCCAGTAATATCCCCAATCAAAATCGGTGAAATCTATGACTATTTCTTCACTCCAGTTGCATTCAAAATCGCCTTCATACGTAAACCCAAACTTACGTTTTACCCTCAGTTTCCTTGCAATCCTACTGTTTGCACCGTCGGCAGCAATCAAACATCTACACCAATAGGTATCTCTATCGGTAACTACCTTTACCCTATCTTCCTCTAACTCAACGTCAACAACAGGTTCGGCAGTATGAATTTCAAAGTTGCTGCTAACTTTTTCAAAGAGAAAATTATCAAGTTCCTCCCTGTCGGTTAAATAGGTAAAGGGCTGTGAGCTGCTAACAACTACCTCATCGTTTCCGTTGAAAAGGTGAAAAGAGAAAACCTTACACCTGACAACTTTATCAACGTCGGTAAATAGATTGTTGATGAGCGCATAAGCTTTAGGAGTTAAACCTCCGGCACACAGCTTCTTTCTTGGGAATTCTTCCTTTTCTAAAGCTAAAACTTTAAGTCCGCTGCCCTCTAACTGTTTTAAAAACGCAGCACCGGCAGGGCCAACACCGGAAACTATAACATCGTAAACCATTCAAAAACTATCTCCCCCTGTAGTCGGAAATGAGTTTTGCAAATTCTTTAAAGAGATACCTTGAATCGTGGGGACCCGGCGAACTCTCCGGGTGATACTGAACGGTAAACAACGGCTTGGTTTTATGTTTTAACCCTTCAACTGTTCCGTCATTTAAAGAGTAGTGAGTTACCTCGAGTTCATCGGGAAGTGTCGCTTCATCAACGGCAAAACCGTGATTCTGGGCGGTTATTTCAACTCTACCAGTCTTCTTATTCTTTACAGGCTGGTTGGCTCCCCTATGTCCGAACTTTAGCTTATACGTTGAAGCTCCTAAAGCTAAAGCCGTTAATTGATGACCCAAACATATTCCAAATATCGGTTTCCTGTAGGTTGCAATCAAATACTTGATTGTTTCAATGGCGTAGGTAACAGCAGCGGGGTCTCCCGGTCCGCAGGAAAGGAAAATACCGTCTGGGTTCATCTTCAAAATCTCTTCAGGTGGAGTATGCGCAGGAACAACTATCGGTTTTATTCCAACATCTACCAGGTTTCGCAAAATGTTATACCTGATACCGAAATCAAGAACTACAACAGAATACTTGAGATTATCCTTTTTAGGATAGCCTTTCCCTAACTGCCACGTTCCAAGTTCCCATTCGTAAGGTTCTTTGCAGGTTACTTCATCAACAAGGTTTAGTCCTTCCATTTTGGGAAGGGAGCGGGCTTTGTTGATTAAACTGTCAACATCAAGGTCAACCGTAGAGATAACGCCTCTCATAGTTCCTACAGAGCGGAGTTTCTTCGTTAATTCCCTCGTATCTATCTCGCAAATCCCTACAACGCCGTATTCTTTCAGGTAATCTTCAAACGATTTTTCTGCTCTCCAGTTAGAGTAAACTTCGGAAATCTCTTTAACTATAAAGCCTTCCGCTTTCGGTCCGTCAGATTCAACGTCTTCTTTATTTGCACCTACGTTTCCTATCAGAGGGCAAGTCATTGTAACTATCTGCCCTTTGAACGATGGGTCTGTAATTATTTCCTGATATCCTGTCATGGAAGTTGTAAAAACAACTTCCCCACCTGTTTCTCCTTCAGCACCAAAGCTGTAACCTTTATAGTAAGTTCCATCCTCAAGGGCTAAAATGGCAGGTTTTCTGTTAAGCATAAAGCTCTCCCCGTTGAAAGTTGTAAGAGTGCTTTCAAATTTTAGCATTTAACCGCTCGATTGCCTGAATTTTTCGTAAAATCTGCACATCAAAACTGTTTTAAGGAGAGAGAGAAATGGGAATGACCATTACTCAAAAGATTTTGGCTGACCATGCTGGGAAGAAAGAGGTTTATCCGGGCGAGCTAATAATGTGTAAGGTTGACATCGCTCTGGCAAACGACGTTACTGCTCCTATAGCCATTAAGCAGGTTAAGAGTTTAGGAGCTAAAGAGGTGTGGGATAACGAAAGGATAGCTCTCGTTCCCGACCACTTTACTCCCGCCAAGGACATAAAGGCGGCAGAACAGGTTAAAATGATGAGGGAATTTGCAAAAGAGTTTAACATCAAGCACTTTTGGCCCGAAGGCAGAGTAGGAATTGAGCATGCCCTTTTACCTGAGCAGGGTGTAGTTGTGCCAGGAGACGTTGTAATCGGTGCTGACTCCCACACCTGCACTTACGGTGCTTTGGGTGCATTTTCAACTGGCGTTGGTTCAACAGATATGGCTTACGCTTGGTTAACAGGAGAAGTGTGGTTTAAAGTTCCAGAGCAGACGAAGTTTATTTACTACGGTAAAAGACAAAAGTGGGTGAGCGGTAAAGACCTAATCCTTTACGTAATAGGTATGATTGGCGTTGACGGTGCTCTCTATAAAACAATGGAGCATACCGGAGAGGCAATAAGAGAACTTCCTATGGATGACAGGTTTACAATTTGTAATATGGCGATAGAAGCGGGTGCCAAGAACGGCATAATAGAACCTGACGAGAAAACTCTTGAATACGTAAAAGGTAGAGCTAAAAGACCTTATAAATTATATAAGTCTGATGAAGATGCAGAATACTCAGAAGTTTACGAGATAGATGTTTCTAAAATAGAGCCACAGGTTGCTTTTCCCTATCTTCCGTCAAACACGAGACCTGTAACGGAAGCAACCCACGTAACGATAGACCAGGTTGTCATCGGTTCTTGCACCAACGGAAGGATAAGCGACCTGAGAATTGCAGCGCAGATATTAAAGGGTAAAAAGGTTAACCCGAACGTAAGGTGTATCGTTATCCCGGCAACGCAGGAGATTTACAGGCAGGCGCTTAAAGAAGGGCTCATTGACATATTCCTTGAAGCTGAGTGCGTAGTATCAACGCCGACGTGCGGACCGTGCCTTGGCGGACATATGGGAATTTTGGCAAAGGGTGAAAGAGCAGTAGCAACAACTAACAGAAACTTTGTGGGAAGAATGGGACATCCTGAAAGCGAAGTTTACCTTGCATCTCCTGCCGTGGCGGCCGCATCTGCCGTTTTAGGAAGAATTGCACATCCAGACGAAGTTGTAGGATAGACAACAGGGGGCGTTCTGCTCCCTGTTTCAAATCTTTTGGGAGAGTGTTTTGGATTTTTTTGAGATAAGGAATTGGTTTGCCCATAGGTTTTGCGATTATTTGAGAGAGGGTAAAGAGGAAGAGCTTTCTATTGTCAGGATAGTAGCAGAGATTCTTGCAGGCGAAGAGGTTGAAGGAATAACAGAGGAACTCAAAAGGGAAATCCTTTCGACTTTTCCTCTCATAGTTGAGGATAACGGAAAACTGTGCTTGTTAGAGGAGATTGATTTAATAACTGAAGAATACGTTAAGGAAAAAAGCAGAAGATATTTAAAGTTTTTGGAAGAAAACGAAGTAAAACCTGTAGGAGAAGATGTGGAAAGAAACGTTGAACTTGCCGTTAAGCTTTTCAACTACGGTTTATTCTTTGAAGTTCACGAGCTTATAGAAGAAATCTGGATGAATAACTTTGGGAGGGAAAGGGAATTTCTGCAAGCTTTGATACAGATAGGCATCGCTTTTTATCACAGAGATAATTACAACGAAAGGGGTTACGTTCTGTTGCTGGAAAATGCTTTAGAGTTACTCGAAGGATACGAAGGAACTGTTTACGGCATCAACGTTGATAGGTTAAAAGAGGAAGTTCGAAAGGCGAAAGAGGATACGGATTACTTCCACAGAAATTTATTCGTAGTTTAAATTCCACAGTAAGTCCTCATAGAGATTTCCTATTTCACCTAAAGACTTTTATTATATGTTTGTCCAAACTTTTTTAGGAGAAGGATGATGGCGGAAAAAGTAGTAGATTGTAGGGGAAAGGCTTGCCCCATACCTGTTTTGGAAACTAAGAAAGCTTTGGAAGAAATAGATTCCGGCACGATTACCGTTTTAGTTGATAATAAAGCGTCAAAAGAGAACG
>JAMOPR010000018.1 GCA_027064485.1 Desulfurobacteriaceae bacterium
CTTGAAAAGTGGGAAGAGTTTAAAAAGAAAGAGGGGAAAAAGAGGGAATCTTTACTTGATGGGATTCCTGAATCGCTGCCGGCGCTTGATTACGCTTTGAAGTTGCAGAAAAGGGCTGCTAAGGTTGGTTTTGATTGGAAGGATTTTGAAGGTATTAAGGAGAAACTTTTGGAAGAGATAGAAGAGGTTGAGGAGAGTTACAGGAAAGGAAATAGAGAGAAAATAGAGGAAGAGGTTGGTGATTTGCTCTTTATGGTGGTTAATTTGGCGAGGGCTTTAAACGTTAATCCGGAGATTGCCTTAAGGAAGGCGAATCAGAAATTTGTTAGGAGGTTTTCCTATATTGAGAAAAAGGCAAGAGAGAAAGGTAAGTCTCTTGAGGAGATGTCCTTGGAAGAAATGGAGGAGCTTTGGCAGGAAGCTAAAGGATTGGGAAGTTGATATCTTTCAGTTTCACGTTGAGAAATCCTAATTTTATGCAGGGTTTATTGTCGCCGTGGAAGTCTGAACCTGCCGTGTAGTAAAGTTTCAGTTCTTTGCAGATTTCTTTAAGTTTTAGAGATTCTGACGGTTTGTGTCTGTAGTGATAAACTTCTAAACCTTCCACGCCTTCTTCTTTTGCTTTTTTCAGGAAGCAGTAAAGACCGTTCATTGTTATTTTAAGGGTGATTGGATGGGCGATTATAGGTATTCCGCCTGCTTCTTTTATCAGTTTAATGATTGTGCGGTAGTCTAACTTTTCTCTTTTTACTTTTAGGGATGAGAGGAAATCAATGGCTTCTTCTCTTTCTTTGAAGAATCCCTTTTTAATTAATTCTTTTGCTACGTTGGGTTTGCCGAAGTTTTCGCCGTATTTTTTTACCATATATTCGTAGTTGATGCCGTAGCCTAACTCTTCAAGTTTTGAAAGCAGTTCTTTGTTTCTTTTGATTCGCGAGTTTTGGGAAAACTCCGTTAGCTGTTTTATGGCGGGAGAGTGAGGGTTAATGTAGTAGCCTAATATGTGGAATTCTCTTTTGCCTTTGCCGAATATGGAGGTGTCTGCGGTTACTTCTATTCCGGGGATAAGTTTTATGCCAAGTTGCTTTGCTGTTTCTTCGGCTTCTTTTAAGCCGCTAACGGTATCGTGGTCTGTGAGGGAGAAGATTCCAATTTCGTTTGACTTTGCCAATTCTACGACCTCTTTAGGTGTGAGTGAGCCGTCTGATGCCGTTGAGTGAGCGTGGAGGTCTACTTTTTGCAAAAGAAAGCCATCCATTCTCCTTCTCCTGCTTCTTCTAAAATTGTAAAACCTGTTTCTTTTAAAGTTTTTGCAAAATCGTCCCTCTGCTTTTTGAGGATTCCGGAGAACACTGCAAACTGCTTTGTCTTTTTGTAAATTTCTGGAACGAGCGGTTCTAACAGATGCTTTTCTATGTTTGCTGCTACAACGTCAAAGGTGCCGTTCAGTTTTTTCAAGTCGCCTATGAAAACTTCAACGCCGCTGACTTCGTTGAGCTTACAGTTAAATGGTATCTCTTCTTTACACTCTTTTTGAATGTCGCAGGCAACTGTTTTTTCTGCGCCTAACTTTTTAGCTGCAATTGAGAGGATGCCGCTGCCTGCACCGACGTCAAGGAAAGAATAACCAGGTTTGATTGCTTTTTCTATGAATCTTATTGTTAGTTTCGTTGTTTCGTGGGTGCCTGTGCCGAAAGTTTGACCGGGATAGATGTAAATGGGAATTTTTCCTTTGGGAATTGGGTATTCTTCTTTCATCCAGGAAGGGATGACAATGAACTTTTCGGAGACTGTTTCCGGTTTAAAATATTTTTTCCACTCTTCGTTCCAGTTTTTTTCCGGTATTGATTCTTGCGATTTTGACATCTGGAGGAGTTCTGGGGGGATTTTTTCTCGGGTTTTAAAGTAGGCTTTAACGATTAGCATTCCGTTTTCTTCTATTTCTTCAGCTCCCAAATAATTGTCGGAAGCTATTAATGGTTGTAGCTTTTCCCATTCTTCTTCTGTTATTTTGAGCGTTAGTGCAAAGTATTCCTTCATTTTTTCACCTTTAAGCTGGTAGTCTATCTTCGCCTGTGAGTTTTGTTTCAAGCTCTTTAACGCCTATTGGAACGACTTTTCTGAAAGATTCCAAAAGAAATCTATTTTCAAGTAATACTTCTGCCATTCTGCTCCTTGTGTATTTGTAGTGCCTTGAAAGGAGTGTCTTTAAGACTTCATAATCTCTCTGGTCTAACTTTCTTACTTCTACGTAATCTTTGTTTATTTTTTCCTCAATGTCCCTATCCAAAACGAATGCAACGCCGCCTGTCATTCCGGCGCCAAAGTTTTTACCGACCTTTCCTGCTACTACTACAATTCCCCTTACCATGTATTCGCAGCCGTGCTGTCCGACGCCTTCTACTACTGCAACTGCCCCACTGTTTCGGACGGCAAAACGTTCTCCCACCACGCCTGCTGCGTAGAAGGAACCACCTGTTGCACCGTAAAGGATGGTGTTGCCAGCTATAACGTTTTCAGACGGATTGCCTTTAAAGTCTTCTGGAAACTTTAGCACTACCATTCCGCCGGCTAAGCCTTTGGCGACGTAGTCGTTTGCTATTCCTTCTAACTTGAGCATTATGCCTTTAGGTAAGAAGGCGCCGAAGCTCTGTCCTGCGGTTCCTTTGAAGTTGAGAATAATAAGAGGTTTTTCAGTTGTGATAGATTCTTTTACTGCGTAGTAGGAAAGTAGCGTTCCGACGCTTCTATCGGTGTTTTTGATTTCGTAAGTAGCGGAAAACTTTTCCTTCTTTTTAAGGAGAGGCAAAACATCCTTGGTTATTTTATCGTTAAGTGTTGATTGTATTGGCGTGTAAGGGTAGCTGTTCCTTTTGAGCTTGTAGGGAGGAACGGAAGTTATGAACGAAAGGTCAAGATTTGCTGCGTTGGAGAATTTTTTTAGTTTTTCTTCATCGACTTTTAATAGGTTTGTTTTCCCGATAATTTCGTCAAGGCTTCTATATCCTAACTGGGCAAGTAGTCTTCTTACATCTTCTGCTACTAAGCGGAAGTAGTTGGCAACTGTTTCTACTGCACCTCTAAACTTTTTTATTCTTTTTTCATCTTGAGTTGCTATACCTACAGGGCATTTATTGGTGTGGCAGTCTCTATCCATTATGCAACCTTCTGCTATCATGGCTGCCGTTCCAAAACCGAATTCCTCTGCACCTAAAATAGCAGCTATAATAACGTCCCTTCCAATTTTGAATCCGCCGTCAACTCTTAAAACAACGTTTTCTCTCAATCCGTTTTCTATCAGTTCTTTTTGGGTTTCTGCTAATCCAATTTCCCAGGGAAGTCCTGCGCCTTTTATCGAAGTTAAAGGAGAAGCGCCCGTTCCGCCGTCTCCACCGCTTATCTGTATAACATCAGCTTTTGCCTTCGCAACGCCACAAGCTACCGTTCCTACGCCGTGCTCTGCAACTAACTTTACTGCTATTTTTGCTTTGGGATTTGAGAGTTTAAGGTCATAAATGAGTTGTGCTAAGTCTTCAATTGAGTAGATGTCGTGGTGGGGAGGCGGTGATATGAGTGCGACGCCGGGAACGGAGTGGCGGAGTTTTGCAATGTAGGGGGTAACTTTATGCCCGGGAAGATGTCCGCCTTCTCCGGGTTTTGCACCTTGGGCGATTTTTATCTCAATTTCTTCAGCAGATGCTAAATATTTTGGTGTGACGCCGAACCTTCCGGAAGCTACCTGCTTGATTTTGCTGTTCTTTATCGTTTCGTATCTTTCGGGGTCTTCTCCACCTTCGCCGCTACAGCTTTTTGAACCTAAAAGGTTCATCGCTTCAGCTATTACTTCGTGTGCTACCTTTGAAAGCGCGCCTACTGACATTCCGGGAACCATTAGCCTTTTGACTATTGATTCAACAGGTTCAACTTCTTCCAACGGTATAGGTTTTCTGTCTGATTCTATTTTTAGAAGGTCCCTTATGTAGGTGGGGCGTTTTTCTACAGCTTCTACCACCTTTTTGAAATCTTCGTAACTGCCGCTTTTTGCTGCTTTGAAAATGTTTCTCACGACTTCTGGATTCCAGGAGTGGTAAACGCCGTTGGGGCGGAACTTGTATTCTCCGGAATAGTTTACTTCTGCTTCTTTTTCTGCTTTTTTGCCTCTTTCTTTGACTGCATCTTCTATTTCCTTTAGGGTTATGCCGTTTATTGGTGAAAAGACGCCGGGGAAGAATTCGTCTATTACTTCTTTTGAGATTCCTACTGCGTCAAAGAGGCAGGAGCGGTGATAGGAAGCTATGACTGAAATTCCCATTTTTGACATTATTTTTAAAAGCCCTGAATTTATTGCTTTAACGTAGTTTTCCTCTAATTCTTTGTAGGATTTGTTT
>JAMOPR010000019.1 GCA_027064485.1 Desulfurobacteriaceae bacterium
CGAAATTGACGTTATAAAGGCTATGTTTCCGGGAGGAACGATTACCGGTGCTCCAAAGGTGAGAACTATGGAAATAATAGCTGAGCTTGAACCCACAAAAAGGGCTTTATACACGGGGTCTGTTGGTTATATAGGGTTTAACGGAGTCATGGATTTTAACATCGTGATAAGGACGTTGCTTTTTAGAGGAGGGCGAGGATTTTTGCAAGTAGGTGCTGGAATTGTTTGGGATTCAGACCCTATTAAAGAGTATGAAGAAACGCTTCATAAAGGGGAAGCGCTTATAAAAGCCCTATCTTCATTTTAAGAATCTTCTCCCTAAAATGTCGTGGAGATGTAGTATTCCTTTTAAGTTACCCTTTTCATCGACTACCGGAAGAACGGTAATTTTGTATTTTTCCATCTTTTCTATTGCTTTTTCTGCAAAGGTATCTTCTTCAATCGTTTTGGGATTCTTTGTCATTATTTCTTCTGCTTTCGTTTCAAAGTTAACATTCTTTTCCATTGCCCTGCGCAGGTCTCCGTCTGTTATTATCCCTATCAGCCTGTTTTTATCCATAACCAGTGTTGACCCTAACTTCTTTGAAGACATTTCGAGGATAACTTCTTTTAAAGGGGTTTGAGGAGAGACGATAGGTATTTCTTTTCCCGTTCTCATTATGTCCTTTACTTTTGAAAGTCTTATTCCCAATTTACCGCCCGGGTGGAATTTAGCGAAATCTTCATCTTTAAAGCCTTTAATTTTCATTAAAACTACTGCCAGTGCGTCTCCCAATGCCAGTGTGGCTGTTGTTGATGTTGTTGGAGCTAAGTTTAAAGGGCATACTTCTTTATCAACGTGAAGGAGTAAGGTTACATCTGAGAGTCGTGCTAAAGATGAATTTTGATTGTTTGTTATCGCAATTATTGGAATTCCAAAACTTTTTATTATTGGAATTATGTTGAGCAGCTCGGCGGTTTCTCCGCTGTTTGAAATGGCTATAACTGTATCTTCTCCTTTGAGCATTCCTAAGTCTCCGTGTGCTGCGTCGCTGGGATGGAGAAAGAAAGCTGGAGTGCCGGTGCTTGAAAGGGTTGCTGCTATTTTTTTACATATGAGACCTGATTTTCCTATGCCTGTTAGAACTACCCTGCCTTTGGTGTTGAGGAGGATTTTCACCGCCCTTTCAAAATTTTCGTTCAGCTTTTCGGCAAGTTTATTTAAAGCTGTTGCTTCCTCGATTAGAACTCTCTTTGCCTCCTTCAATATCTCCATTAAGCCTCCTGAGAACCATCTCTTTATATCTATCTTCATTGAATGGATTTGTAAGCCAACTTTTGGGGAAGGTTGAGATAATTCTGTTTAGTTTTTCTATTCTTTCTCTGTTTGTTGGGTGATCCATAAAAAGTTCGGTGATGCCGTTTGGCTTAAATTTCATTAGAGAATCCAGCAACTTTATAGTTTCTACCGAAGCTACAGGATTCCAACCTGCTTTTCCTGCAAAGTAAACTCCCATTGCGTCTGCTTCAAATTCTTCCTGTCTGCTGTATCCTGCCAAAACTATGTTGAATAAAACGTTTAGAATCTTTTGCTCAACGGGAGACGGTTGATGCTCTTTAAATGCAAGAGAAAGTAGAAAGTTTATTCCGTATATTACCTGTAATCTCTTTATTGCGTGTCTGCCTACTATGTGCCCTACTTCGTGACCTAAAACGAACGCCAATTCTGCTTCGTTATCAAGGTGTTTGAGCAGTCCTGTATATATATAAACCCAGCCTCCGGGAAGGGAAAAGGCGTTGAGTTTGTCTGATTCTATGACCTTAAAGTGGTAGGTTATGTCGTGGCGTCCGCATACGGCTACTATTTTTTGACCTACTTCTTGAACGTATCGGTTGATTACGGGGTCTTTGCAGAGTTTTGCCTTTTTCTCTACTTCGGCGGCAGCTTGCCTGCCTATTGCTACTTCCTGTGAAGTTGGTATAAGAATAAGAGATTCTCCGCCGAATGGGGAAGTGCGAACGAAACCGCAGGCTGTTAGGAATAGGGTAATTACAGTAATTAGAGCATAAATTTTCTTCATAGCACTAAAATTCTACCAACAGCAGGGGAATAATGGAACAGGATTTAAACCAAAGTTTAGACCTGCTTTTGCAGTTAAAACTTACTCCAGCGATTTATCTGCAGTTAGAAGTTTTGCAGTTGCCCGTATTAAAGCTTGAAGAGTTTATAAAGAACGAATTGGAAGAGAATCCGTTTCTTGAGGTTGAAGAAGAGGAAGGGGATAATTCAGACCTTAAACCCGTTCCTGATTTCGTCTTTGAGGGAGGGAACGTTTTTGTTAACGATGAGGGTTTTGAGCAACCGATACCTGATATAGAATCTTTGAGAAGCGTTCTTCTTCGACAGGCAAGGTGGGATTTAAATGAAGAAGAGTTTAAAGTTGCAGAATTTATTGTGGATAACCTGGATTATAGAGGTTTTTTGACGTTAAAAGAGGAAGAAATAGCTGATAGATTGTCTGTTCCTGTTAGCTTGGTTAAAAGGGTGAGAGAGTTTGTAAAAAGCTTGACGCCTGTTGGGTGTGCTTCTTATACGGTTAGGGAAGCTTTTAAAGCCCAACTGAAAGAGTTAGGGGCTTTAGATAAATACGTAGAAGCTGTTGACTATCTTGATATTCTGGCAAAATCGAAAGAAGAGTTTAAAAAGGAGAGTGGACTGTCAGAAGAAGAGTTAAAGGTTTTTTTATCTCTTTTAAAGCGCCTTGATGCAGAGCCGGGTAACGTTGGAGATTTTAACCCTGTTGTTTTTCCAGATGCCAAAGTGTATATACTGAAGGATAAAGTGGTAGTTGAAGTTGCAGAGCCTCCTGCTTTTAATTTGCGGGTTAACCCTTTTTATTTGAAGTATGCTGATGGTAAAGAATTGAGAAAATACATCACTGAAAAGTATCAGAGGGCTTTATTTATATACAAAGCTCTTCAGCAGAGAAGAGAAACTATAAAAAAGGTGGTGGAGTGCGTTTTTAATGAGCAAGTGGAGTTTTTGAGAGACGGTAAAACTTTGAAGCCTTTGACTTACAGACAGATATCCGAAATGATAGGTGTCCATGAATCAACGGTAAGCAGGACTGTTAAGGATAAGTTTGTTGAAACGCCTTACGGAGTTTATCCGTTGAAGTTCTTTTTTAAGAAAGGGGTTTCGGGGATTTCTGTTGATTACGTGAAGGAAAAAATTAGAGAAATTATAGATAGGGAAGATAGCAGAAAGCCTTTCAGTGACAATAAAATAGCGGAGGAGTTAAAGCGTATGGGTATAAAAATTGCCAGAAGAACTGTTGCTAAATACAGAGAAGAGATGGGTATTCCGGGAGCTTTTAAAAGGAGGAAACGATGAAATTTCTTTTTGATAGTTTGAGAAACAATTTGGGAGAAGAATGGAAGGAGATAATTTCGTTTGTGGAAGGTGAGAAGTTGCCTTCGAAAAGAAAAGCTCTTTTGTTTATAGAGAAATTAGCTAACAAGGTAAGTGAGGAAGACTTAAAAAGTTTAGGGGAAGATTTTGTTAAGGATTTAGTAAAGTTGGCTTCCTATTCGCAGTTTTTGGGGGATTTTTTAGTAAAGCATACTGAACTTTTGGATAGTTTGAAAAAGGTTTATAGGAAAAAGTTTTTACCGAAAGATTTTTCTTTTTGTGGAAAGGATTTTAAAAGCGAAAGAGAGTTTTTGAATAAGCTCAGAATATTCAAGCACTTTCATATGTGCAGGATTGTTTTGAGGGATATTCTCAAACTTGCTCCTTTTGAAGAATTAGTAAGGGATGTAACGCTGGTTCACGATGCTGTAGTTAAGGAGGCTTACGCTTATGCCTTGAGAGAGCTTGTTAAGCGATACGGTGAGCCTTCGTGCGGCTTTGTTGTTGTTGCTATGGGCAAAGCTGCCGGTTTTGAGCTTAACTATTCTTCTGACCTTGACCTTATCTACGTTTACAATACCAGAGTTGGTGAGACCAGCGGTGGAACTTTGGGAAAACTCCAAAATCACGATTTCTTTACTTTGCTCTCCGATAAGATAACAGAGATTCTTTCAAAACAGACGGATGAAGGTATTTGTGTAGTTGTTGATACGAGGTTGAGACCTAACGGGACGATGGGACCTGCGTGCAACGATATTGAAGCTTTAGAGCAATACTACACGGCTATTGCGAGACCGTGGGAGAGATTTGCTCTGCTTAAGTCTCGTCCGGCGGTGGGAGATTTGAAGGATACAGGCATAGAGTTTTTGAAGCTTGCCAAGGCATTTGTTTTTCGGAAGTATGTTGATTTAACGCTTATTGAAGAAGTTTTAAGACTTAAGGAGAAGATAAGGGCAAAGGTTCAGAAGA
>JAMOPR010000020.1 GCA_027064485.1 Desulfurobacteriaceae bacterium
TCAAAATCAGACAAAGAAAAACCGATAGTTGCAACGATTGGAGACTCTACGTTCCTACACGCTGGTATCCCCCCTTTAATTGACGCAGTTGCCAATAAACACAGATTTGTTTTGGTAATACTGGACAACAGCACCACTGCAATGACAGGACTTCAGCCAACGGCAGAAAGAATTGGCGAAGTAAGCATTCCCAAAATCGTTGAAGGGTGCGGAGTAAAGCCGTTTATCTTGGAATACAACGGCACCATAAAAACTACTGTTTCTTTCTTTAAGGAAGTTAAAAAAGCCTATGAAAATTCGGAACTTCCGGTTGTAGCAATAGTCAAGGAATTCTGCACCTTCGATAAGGAAAACGCAAAGTTGCCCGGTAAATTTGCAAAGGTTGACCCAGATAAGTGCACCGGCTGTAAGGTGTGCATAAACGAGTTCGGATGTCCGGCTTTTGAATGGAAAGACGGCAAAGTAGAGGTTAATCCTTACTTCTGCGTAGGGTGCGGTGTGTGCCTTTCAGACCTTTGTCCGTTTGACGCGTTTGTGGAGGTTAAAAGATGAAATATCAGATAGTTTTAACAGGAGTAGGCGGTCAGGGAACAATATTTTTGGTAAAGCTCCTTTCAAAATGCGCTCTCAACAAAGGAATTGACTTTATAGGAACAGAAACGCACGGAATGGCGCAAAAGGGCGGAACAGTTATTTCTTACTTGAAAATTGGAGACTTTAAAGCACCGCTGATAGGAAGAGGAAGGGCAGACCTGCTTTTAGGTTTATATCCGACAGAAACTTTGAGATTTTTGCACTACTTAAAACCTGACGGCGTCGTTGTGACGAATGGAGGGGAGGATTTTCCTGAAATTCCGTTTAAAACATTTAAGGTTCCAGCTTCCGAATTAGCGGTAAAAGGAGAGTTTAACGTAAAGTCCCTCAACGTATTTTTACTTGGATTTGCAATGAGACACTTAACAGATTTCCCGTTTACGAAGGAAGAAGTTGAAAAAGCAATAGAAGAAGTAGTTCCTAAATTTGCAAAGGTTAACCTCGAAGCTTTCAACAAAGGTTATAACTGGGAAGAGTGAGGATGTATAAGTTCAAGCTGTGTGAGTTCCGACTTAAGACGCTCTACATCTTCTAAGTTTTGGAGCTCCCTGAGCTCCAATTTTACTCCCATTTCCTTTTCTATCTCTTCTATTTTCCGTTTAATCTCTTCTTTTTCCATATCTGCTGGAACGAAAAAGGCAAAGTTATCGCCGGAGTAGCGAACAATAGCAAGCGGAGTAACGCGTTCCTTAAGGAGTTTAACAAACGTTTGAAGAATCCTATCTCCTTCTTTCCAACCTTTTTCTATGTTTATCTCACGAAGCTTAACGATGTCAATTGAAAATCCCCTAACCTCACCACCTTTCTCTTTAGAAAGAGAAAGGGCATACTCCAAAGCACTTCTGTTAAACGCCCCCGTAAGGTGGTCCCTCAAAAAGTAATCTAAACGCCTCTTCTCTATTTCCAAAACGATTTCCTCATTTAGAGATTTTTCCCTTTCTCCATCAGGCGGCAGTTCGTTCAGAAGAATGGGCACAGCTGCTTCAACAACCTCCGGGTCAAAAAGCTTACCGGCTAAAGACCTTATTTCCTTTAAAGCTTCCTTCCTGTCCATTTTCTTTCTGTAGATTCTATCGCTGGTCATAGCATCAAAAGTATCTGCAACGGCTATTATTCTTGCTTCCAGAGGGATATCCCTTCCTTTCAATCCTTCAGGATAGCCGGAACCGTTCCACCTTTCGTGGTGATACTTAATACCTTCAAAGGAAATTTCGGAAAGCTCCAAACTCTTCAATATCTCGTAACTTAAAAGGGGATGGATTTTAATTATTTCGTATTCCTCCTCTGTAAGCTTAGCCGGTTTGAGTAGAATGCTGTCCGGAATTCCTATCTTTCCTATGTCGTGTAGTAAAGCTGCCATGTAAACTTTAGAAATTTTGGATTTGGGAAGTCCCAATTCCTGAGCGATTCTCTTAGAATAGTATGCAACCCTTTCGGAATGTCCCCTCGTGTAGGAGTCTCTCACTTCTATGCCGCGGATAAAGCTCTTTATAACGGACTGAGTAAACCGCTTTTCCCTTTTGAGTTTATCTTCTAACTCTGTTATCAGATTTTTTATCTTTACAGAAATACCGATAGATTTAGCTATATTCTTTACAAAATCTTTTACCTCTTCGCTTAGAGGCTGCTTCTTTTTCCTGAAGAAAATCACATACCCGAGATTTTGAGAAAGAACATTCAGAGGCATTCCAAAAACGTATCGTATCCCCAACTCCCTTTCAGCTTCGGAAAACAAACTCTCCTTACTCGTCTCTATCTCTCTGTTCAGTTCAAGTATGTAAGGCTCTATACCAACAAGCTCTCCTCTCTTTTTTTTCAAAGAAAAATGATTATCGGGAGTGATAACTTTCACGTTAAAAAGCTCTTCATCGGACAGAATGCCTATCAGCACTCCATCGGTCTCGGTAATTTTTAAGGCTTTTCTCATAAGCTCTACAAACTCTCCGTTAAAACCCTTTCCAACCGTTAAAAGCTGAATGAAGTTTGAAATAAGTTCCGCTCTTTCATCCCTTTCTTTTATACTGTCTATCATTTGGTTTATACTCTTCCTGATTCTGCCAAATTCATCTTCGCCTTTTTCGGGAATCTTTTTTAGTTCACCGGATTGAATCAGGTCAACGTCTTTTCTGATTCTGTTTAAGGGATTGAGGTAAAGTTTTTTCAGGAAAATCGCTATAAAAAGTTGAATAAAAAGAAGAACAGCAAGAATGGAAAGGGAAACTTTTTGAGCAATGGAAGAGGCAGATTTTTCTATCCTGTCTTTATCAAGGTTTATCGTTACATTTAAAGAGCCGTCGGGAAATATAAGAGTTTTAGTTATCTGGTAAGAGGAAAGTTTTTTTGGAGGAGAAAAGGTTACGTGGGAGATGAGGGGGGATTTTTCTAAAACAGCTTTAAGTTCTTCTTTTTTCGAAACGCTGCCGGTTGAAACGGCAACAACTTCAACGTATTTCTCTACATTTAAAATCGCTTGCCTCTTTAAATTATTGGATGCAAGATAGAAAGTAACGAAATACCCCGCTATCCCCGTTAAAACGAAAGCCGCAAAGATGGCTAAAGTCAAAAGCCAATATTTATCTTTTAATCTCATCACCAACCTTTACAGGAAAAAAACTTCACATTTTTCGGGAGGAAAATCCCATCCCTCTCCTCCAGAACCCTCACAACAGCAGGGTCTTTCAAACAATCCACTCCAAAATTCCAACCTTTCAAAAAGGCTATAACTAATTTCTGCTCCTTCAGTAAAGAATTCCTGACGAGAAGGTAGTAAAAATCCCCTCTCCACCTCGCTATTTTACACAACTTTACCCAACTATTGAGATTAGAAGTAATAAAATCTGCGGTTTTTTTGTCAGTCAGGACAACATTATAAGTTGAGAAATTCAAAAATCTTATTAACTTTTTGGGAGAATCTACAGCATCAACACAAACATTTAAACCTCTTTTTGAATAAAAAGAAAAAAACTCGGCAGCCCTAATAGGAGAAAGTAAAAACTTTTCACTCGTTATTACATCGACCTTACTCTGATTGCATGAAAATACGGTAAAAATAGACAAACTCAATAGAAAATATAGCAGCTTTTTCATGGGTAAAATTGTAACCCAATCTTTCACAAATTTAAATAAGTTTAATCATATCTTCAGGTAAATAGAAAACCTTTTCCCCATCGAAAGAAAGAGAAGCCGTAACGACCGTTAAACCTTTACAAACAGCTTTTTTAAAACTTTCCGAAAACTTTGGGTCTGTTTCATAATTCGGAGAAAACTTTAAACACCTCCTTAAAAGAAGAAAAAGCAAGTATGGCTTAAAGCCCTTCTCTTTTAACTCTACCAACTCTTCAACGTGTCGCTTTCCTCTTTCGGTAGGAGCATCAGGAAAAAGGCAGGTATCATCTACCACCAAGTTACAACCTTTAACTTCAACGATAACGTTATTATCAACCAAAAAGTCAAAACGGCTGTTACCGACCTTTACTTCTCTTTTAATTTTTTGAGGCTTAAAACCCAAAACGCCCAACTTTATCAACTTTTCAGCAATGGTAGAGTGAAGGGAAGTATTTATCAACACCCATTCATTTTCGCTTTTTATCCCCACTAACTTAAAATCAAGCTTACCTTTAGGATTGGGAGCCAACACTACGGGAGAACCTTTTAACAGCAGTTCTTTAAGCCTACCGGTATCCGCAATGTGAGCCTTAAAAATTTTG
>JAMOPR010000021.1 GCA_027064485.1 Desulfurobacteriaceae bacterium
GTCGTAAACAACAATAGTATCGTTTATCGAATAACCGATAACAGTTAAAAGAGCAGCAATTACAGGAAGGCTAAATTCTCTACCAACAGCCATAAAAACGCCCACAGTAGAAAGAGTATCATGAATGAGAGCAATAATAGCACCGGCGGCAAACACCGGTTCAAACCGCCATGCAACGTAGAGGAATATACCTATAAGGGCATAAAGTAAAGCCATCGTTCCTTTTTCTCTTAACTCTTTACCTACAGTAGGACCTATCATTTCAATTCTTCGTATCTCTGCCTTTCCGTCAAAAGCAGCTTTTATCACAGACGTTATCTTCTCAACTATTACGTTTGGGTCTCCTTTAACAGGTGCCTTAATGAGAAATTCATTGGAAGTTTCAATCGTCTGAACAGTAACGCCTTCCACTTTTCCCTTGAAAAGTTCTCTTATCCTTTCAGTATTAACACCTTCTTCACCTATTCTAACTTGAACCAGAACACCGCCGGTAAAATCAATTCCAAACTTAGGACCCTTAACGAAAACGCCGTAACACCAAGAGCCAACAATCAACAAAAGAGAAAGCAGATAGGCAAAATATCTATTCTTTATGAACTCAAACCTTCTTTTCATCCAACTACTCCTTAAATGCTAAAGATTTTTGGCTTGTATTTAACGATAACGTCAAGTATCACCTTAGTAACAAACACTGCAGTAAACATACTGGAAAGGATACCTAAAGACAAAGTAACGGCAAAACCTTTAATAGGACCGGTGCCGAACTGAAAGAGAACCGCCGCAGCAATAAGCGTTGTAACGTTTGCATCAAGAACCGTTCCCCAAGCCCTCGAGAAACCGGCTTCTACCGCAGAAAAGAGGTTTCTACCTTTTCTCAATTCTTCTCTTATCCTTTCAAAGATTATGACGTTGGCGTCAACAGCCATACCTATAGTAAGGATGTATCCTGCAATACCGGGAAGCGTTAGCGTTGCTCCCAAAGCTGCAAGCGCTGCCCACAGGAGAATAACGTTCATAAGAAGCGCTAAATCCGCAATAACTCCAGAGATTTTGTAGTAGAAAATCATAAAAATCATGACGATTATGAGACCGGAAACACCAGCCTTTATGCCCCTCTCTATAGATTCTTTACCCAATGAAGGTCCTACAGTAGTTTCTTCAATAATTTTCACAGGTGCAGGTAGCGCGCCGGCTCTCAAAACGATAGAAAGGTCTCTTGCTTCTTGGTATGTAAAATGACCCGTAATCTGCCCCCTTGCACCGATTTGAGACTGAATAACAGGAGCAGATTGAACCTTATTATCAAGAACTATGGCAAGTCTCGTCCCGATATGCTTTGCCGTATATTGCTCAAAAATCTTCGCTCCCTGAGAATTAAGAACAAAATTAACGGCAGGCATGCCAAACTGGTCTCTACCTGGATAGGCATCTTTCAGATAAGCGCCTGTCAATATAGGTTCTCTCTTTAAAATGTAAAAGGTATAGCCTACCGTTTTATTCTCTTTATTTTTTATTTCCTGATAGAGAATCTGCTCGTTTTCGGGAAGTTTTCCGCCAAATTGTTTAACGATTTCTTCTAAAGATTTTGCTTTTAAAGGCTTTTCTTTACCGTTTTCTACTAAGTAGAACTTGGGTCCTGAAGAAGATGGAACGGCAACAACGGAAGCTCCTTGAGGCAGATTTGCACCTAAAGATAACAAAAGCTGAGTCGGGTCATTGTAGGAAGCTACCACTTCTTTAAATTCAAGCTTTGCTACTTTTCCAATGACCTTTTTAGCATGTTCGGGATTTTTAATGCCGGGAAGCTCAACGATTATCCTGTCCTTTCCGTTCCGCACGATAACCGGTTCTGCCACACCTAACTCGTCAACCCTATTTCTTATAGTTTCAAGTGCCTGTTCTGCCAGCCTATCAACCTCTTTTGAAACGTAAGAATCTTTCAGTTTTAGAATAATGGAATTACCAGAAGCGGTAACGTCAAACATATCACCGTAATCGTCTTTTATGATTTTTAAAGCTTTAGGAACGGATTCTTTCTCTAAAAGTGTTATTTCAACCGTTTTTTCCCCTTTTTTTACAGAAAGAACAGGTATATTTTCTGCTGATAACTCGTTTTTAATTTCCCTAACAGCTGCAGTTACCTCATCTTCTATAGCTTTTTTGGTATCCACTTGAAGAACAAGGTGCGTTCCACCTTGAAGGTCAAGTCCCAAAGTTATCTTCTTCGTAAGGGATATGTAAACAGCTCCTAAAAGAACTAAAAGAACGACAACTATTCTGAACTTCAAGTTTTTCATTGCACAACTCCCGTTTTAAATGTCTGTATCGTTAATTCTCATTCTGAAGCGAAATCCAAGCACTTCAGTTGCTTTTCTGCACATCTCCATTCTCGGTTGGAAGATGCTGAAATAATCCAAAATGTCCGAAATTTTCGTGTCTATCTTTAAAACAAGGCGAATTATACGATTTTCCCTTTCAACTTCTAAGCGGCTTGAAAGAACGGCGTAGTTAACTCTATCGTGAATATCTTCAAAAATGTCGCTTTCATTCCTTACTCTTGACCTGCTGACGTGGGACTTATCAGCTATTACTAAAGCTGCTGCTATCTCGGTTACAGGCATTCCCGTTTCTTCTTCGTGGTTACCAATGGCAAAGGTTATCTCTGTAAGGTCATCGTCTAAAAAACCTCTGTTTTTCAAAAGCTCATAAGCTAATAGAGCACCACTCTGGGCATGGTCGTGGCGGGATATTACGTGACCGATGTCGTGAAGGAGACCTGCTACTCCTGCAAGTTCGGAAATTCTCACATTTTCTGTTATCTTCAGTAGAAGGTTTTTTGCGTTTTCCGCAACCCACGTGGCGTGCTTTATTCCATGGTCTGTGTAACCCATCCTTTCAAGGAAGTAATCGGCGCGGTTGATGTAGTAGAGGATTTTTTTGTCTTTTAAGAGTTCTTTATACGTTGGAAACTCTAATTCTTCGCTCACAACTCCACTCCGATTTCAAGCGCCACTTTTTCTATGGAACGGTGAAAGGTATGATTATAGAATTCTAACAGAAACATCGGCGGAAAAAATCCTCCCCACCCTCCTCCCCTCTTCATCATCAAACTCAACGATTAACGCACCTTCTCTGTCTATTCCTAAGACGCGGGCGAGGGGGGATTTTTTCCCGTCAATAATTTTCACAGTTTTCCCTATCATAGGGCAGAACTTCTCAAACTCAGAAACACAAAAATTTCCAGTGCAAAGTTTTCTCTTATAAAGAACAAGTCTTTCCGCTAATTCTTCTGCCAAAACTCTTCTATCAACCTTTACGCCTTCAGCCAAAAGAGAAGTAGCAGGAACATCAAGGTGAGAAAGCTCATCTCTACCATAAGAAACGTTCACCCCAATACCAACAATAAGTCTATCCCTCAAAACTTCAACCAAAATACCACAAAGCTTCTTACCGTTAACGTAAACATCATTGGGCCACTTCAAGTAGGCTTTATTCATGTATCTTCTTATAACAGAAATAGTTGCAACGGCAAACGAAAGACCCGCAAGAGAACGATAGGGTAAAGGAGGAAGTGAAAACATACCAGAAAGATAAAGTCCTTTCCCCCTTTCGGAAATCCAATTCTTTCCTCTTCTACCCTTTCCCTTTGTCTGACGGTCTGCAACAACAAAAAGCGCGTCCTCAAACGGAACGCGCTTCAAATACTCATTTGTAGAATCAACCTCATCTACAAACAGTATCCTGAAAGTTCCCTTCAACTATTACATCTCCAGTCATTTCAGCAGGTATTTCCTCTCCCAAAATATAAAGAACAGTAGGTGCTATATCACCCAATATACCGATTACAGGAACGCCGTCAAACTCTTCCGGAAGTTCAACGTCCTTCTTTTCTCTTCTCTTAACGTTATAAGAACCACACGTTCCCTTCACCACCACAAACGGCACAGGATTAGTTGTATGAGCAGTCCAAGGGGCTCCCGTTTCAGGGTCTATCATCTGCTCTGCATTTCCGTGGTCAGCAGTAACTATACAAACCCCGCCCCTTTCAAGAGTAGCTTTAACTACGTTCTTTAAACATCTATCAACCGCTTCAACCGCCTTAATGGCAGCCTCAAGATTTCCCGTATGTCCCACCATATCCGGGTTAGCGTAATTCAAAACTATAAGCTTGTAATCTCCGTCCTTTATTCTCTCAACAACCTTTTCCGTAACCTCAAAGGCACTCATTTCAGGCTTTAAATCATAAGTAGCAACCTTAGGGGACGGGACTAAAATT
>JAMOPR010000022.1 GCA_027064485.1 Desulfurobacteriaceae bacterium
CGCTCCTATTACATTCCTTACCATAAAGGTATAAAACTCTCTGAAGCTCTCTCTAAAGCAGAATTCACAGAAGACATTAAAAATTTAAAAGCTGAAATATTCAGAAAAATATTCCAAAAGGAACTAACAAATTCTACTGCAAAATCCTTTAACATAGAAACAAATTCTACTGAAACCAACTCTACCGAAACAAATTCTACTGAAGTTGAATCAGTAGAAAAAGCAGAAAACATAAAAGCAAAAGCAGAAACAGGTAAGGAAATTATTAAACAAAACGTAGCCTCCGTATTTTTATACGACCTCTTAATAAAGAAGGATATTTCAAAAGATATACCTCTTAACCCGGGAGATAGAATCGTTATACAACAGATAAAACCTGAAGAAATAGTAGATAAAGTAACAGTTTACGGATACGTCAAAAAGCCTGGAGTCTACCCAATAGGGGAAAACACAACTCTCTATGACATTCTAAAGGCTGCAGGAGGATTCAGAAAAAATGCTTATCCGCAAGGAATAGTTATTTTAAGAAAATCTGTTAAAGAAATGCAGAAAAAAAGATTAGCAACTGCTATATCGCTAATGAAACAAGAATTAACCAAGGAAGAAGCAGGTATAATGCAATCTGATTTAACACCTCAAGAGCTTCACGCCAGACAATCAGCATTCGAAGCGAAAAGAAAACTACTTGAAGAAATGGAAAAAGTCCAAGTAACGGGACGAATTTCTGGTGTTATTGTTCCTAAAGATATTGAAAAACTAAAAAATTCGCCTTACAACATACTTCTTGAAGATGGAGATGAAATCTACATCCCCAAAAAGCCAGGAAGTATTTTAGTATTCGGCGAAGTTTACAACCCATCCGCATTAGTTTACGTTAAAGGTATGACAGTAAAAGATTACCTTGCAAAAGCCGGTGGACTAACCAAAGATGCAGACAAAGACAACGTATTTGTTATAAAAGCTGACGGTTCTGTTGTTTCTTCCTCTAACTTAAAAGATAGGAATTTTAAATGGGATAATAACACTAACAGAATAATAATTGGTTCTGAAAGTATATATGACTACGTGCTTCAACCAGGAGATGCAGTAATAGTTCCTCTTAAAGTTCACGTTCCTACAATGTGGAGACCACTAATCAAGGATGTTATGCAGATAATCTATCAAGGAGCCATTACTATTTATACAATCACTAAACTTTAAAATAGGGAAAACCATGCGTAAAGTGGCTATATTATCTATAACATTAACAGCACTTGGCATTAATACAGCTGCAGGAGCGGTTTCTTCTAATGTTCCTATAATGGAATATAAACGAGAATATGATATCTTAGAAAGAGCTAAAGAAATAGGCTTAGTGAAAAATGTAGACCTTTCATTCAAGCCACTAACAAGAGAAGATTTTGCTCGAGGAATTATCGAAATATACAATAACAGAAAGAAAAATCCCCAGTTAGCCAAAAAATTCTTTAATGAACTCTACCCTTACTTTAAAGATGCCGTTAATGACTTGATAAAAAGCCATAACATCAATTACATCAAACCTATAGTCAACGCCTTTGAAGAACTTTCTTACTCCAATGTATCCAAGTATAAATTCCCTTACGAAGAAGGATTCAAAGCCGACCAAAAGTTAAATTACAGACTAAGAATATCCTCAGAACTCAAATATGAAAATTTTCTGGCATACATAGAACCTGAAATAATAAACCAAAACACAAAACTCAACAGATGGTATCTAACATCTAACTTTAAAGGTTGGAATTTAGAAATAGGAAGGGACACCGTATGGTATGGCAACAGTAATTTTGGCGACCTTTTGGTTACTAATAACATATCACCTTGGTTAATGTTAAAAATAGAAGAAGAAAAATACCAATCCTTCCCAGGAATTTTTAAAAAACTGGGAGAGTTTAGGTTTTCAACTTTCCTTTCAAGATTAGAAAAAGATAGAGTGCGTTCTTACGCCAAAGTATGGGGAATGAGATTTTCATGGAGACCTTTAGAAAACTTAGAAATAGCAGGAACAAGAGCAATTCAATTTGGTGGGGCAGGAAGACCAGATTATAACTCACTAAAAGATATATGGCATTTATTCAAGGCAGACGAAGAAAACGTCAGAAGCTCTTCCTCCGATGCCCACTACTACGACAATAACCAGTTAGCTTCCATAGATATCACGTGGTATTTAGATTTTTTAGACAATTGGAAATTCCAACCGTTTAAAGGAGGAAAGCTTTACTTTGTTTATGCAGGGGACGATGCTGTCAAACCAACAGGACCTCTAAATCTTCCCTTACCTACAGCTGCTGCACATATTTTTGAATTGGATTTAACTACAGGATGGGAAACCTTGAAGTTTAACTATACAGAAACAATAGATGATGAAGCAATATGGTATACTCATCATATGTATCCTAACGGATATACTTACAAAGGATTTATTGTAGGAAATGCACTTGGAGGTGATTCCAAATCTTACACTGTTTCCTTTTCTAAGGATTTTACTTCCGATTTATCTGGAAACATTTCTTTTTCTTATGAAAAGCACGGAGTAAAAGCCCACCCTTTTGATGAAAAAATAAAAAAATTTTCAATTGGAGCAATTAAACAACTTACCTACAAAAAAACAAATATCAGAGTTTATTCAACATTAGAGTATGACAATGCTAATAATTTCAATTGTATAAACGGTTTGGATAAAGATATCTATCTATTTTCCTTAAAAATCAACCTTAACTTCTAAGCATTTACCTCCTAATCTTTATTCCTTCCACCAAAGAAACAAACACTGGAACGAAAACGAGGGTCATAAATGTTCCTATCATCAAACCGCCTATTGCAACAACTGCTAAAGGTGCAAGCCTTTCAAGCCCCAAAGCCCAACCAAGTGCTATAGGAATCATCCCAACGCTCGTTCCAAACGCCGTCATGAGAACGGGACGCGTCCTTATTTTTATACTTTCAATTATCGCTTTATTTAATTCCATCCCTTCTTCTCTTGCCATTTTTATAAAGTCAATAAGTAAAATGGAGTTCTTAACAATTATCCCCGCCAGTAGAATCATACCCATAAAGGAAGGCATACACTGAGGTTTATGAGTTATGAGCATTGAAAAGGCAGCGCCTATAAGAGCAGGAGGAATGGCTACAATAATGGAAATAGGATAGGTAAACGAAGAAAAGGCAGGAACCAAAGAAAAATATAGGAGAATAATTCCTATAAGAAGCGACTTCATTAAGCGCTTAAAGCTTTCTTTCATCTGCTTAATTTCACCTTCATGAGAAATGCCGTAACCTGCAGGCAATTTAATAAATTTCTTCTCCAGAGCATTTACCTGCATCTGAAGTATCGTTGTTGGCGCTGTTGCACGATAACCTTCAACATCCAAAGTATTTTTCAAATCCTTATGAGTAATCACGCTTTGAGTTTTTTCCTCTTTCACCTTCGCAAAATAGGAAAGAGGTATAAAGCCTTTTTTCGTAGGTATAGGCAGATTTTTAAGCTTTTCTACTGCATCTCTCTGATTTTTTGACAGAATAAGCTTTATCGTAAGTCCATTTTCCATAGGAACTACAAAAGAAGAAGCAGGAATACCTTTCACAAACCCGCCAACGTATTGGGCTATTTGTAAAGGCGTAAGCCCGAATAAAGACGCTTTGTTGGAATCTATTTCAAGAATCAGCTCTCTTTTATCCATATACCAGTTTCTCGAAGCAGACGTCAGCCCTTTTGCTTTATACATGAGAGAAAGTAATTTGTTTCCTATTTTGTCCAAAACGTATGGGTCTTTTCCGTAAACCATTTCATCTATGGTAGCCTTTATAGAGGATAAAGGAGTAGCACCGTAATCCATTATATTTACATATCTCAATCCGGGGATTTTAGAAAACTTTTCCCTCATTTTATCTTCTATCTGCCATATCGTTTCCTTCCTGTGAAAGCGGTCAATAAATTGAATGGTCATTTCTATCTGCTGTGGAGTTTTACCGCTACCAAAAGAGAGAACGCCAGGTTCAGAACCGATAGTTGAAGACACTCTTACCACTCCGGGTAACGAATAGAGGGCTCTTTCCATTTCTGAAAGAACTTTTTCAGTTTTTTCCAAAGATGTATTTGAATCGGTTTCCGCCCTAACTATAACCACTCCCGTATCCATAGGAGGCATTAGGTCTCTTCCTAAAATGGGAATAACGTTTTTCATAGTTACGGCAAAAAGAACGAAGAATAGCGTCACAAAAGAAAGCTTTATCCAGAAATTGCTCTTCAACAGCGG
>JAMOPR010000023.1 GCA_027064485.1 Desulfurobacteriaceae bacterium
TCATCAGCATCGTCAAAGTTAAAGTCCTCAATTCCCTCATCTATAACAGGCTCTTCTTCCTGAACAAAAGCTTGCGTTCCTTCTGCTTCCCTCTTTACCTCTTCCTGGACAAATCCCTTTCCCTCAACGTTTTCAAACCTTGCAAACTCTTTTATAAATGCAAGCGGAATCGTTCCCGTAGGACCGTTCCTCTGTTTTGCAACTATTATTTCAGCCATTCCCTGCTCTTCCGGGTCCGGATTTTTCTTATAAACTTCCGGTCTATGGATAAACATAACGACGTCTGCATCTTGTTCAATGCTGTTATGAACAATTATGTCGTTAGCCACAAAATTATGGACTTCAGGAACTGTCATATCGTAAACTTCTTCTACGCCAAGCCCTTCTATCTCTACAATTTCATCCCACAAAATATCTGCATCAATAGAAGAACTACGAGGAACAGCTATCTTATCTCCTACTTTGAGTTTATCTAATCTTACCCATCCAGAAACTTTCAAAAATGGATGGTTGGCACTCGCTTTTATTTCTCTACCTGAACGGGTTTTAAGTAAAAATACTTTTTTTCTGCCGGACGGGAAAACTCTTGTAACCCTAAACTTTCTAAGCTTCAAATCGGTATCTAAAGCAATGGTATTAAAGCTCTTTCCCACGAGTTCTTTTATAGGAATTCTTTTTCCCGTATCAGCATCTATGATTAAAGTATCTCCTGTCAAACAACCACTTTCCCTCAAATCAGAAAGCTGCGGTCTCTTATCAGCTCTGTGTTCAACCTGTCTTGAAAGCTGAGAAAGGGCTATAACCGGAACGTCAAGCTCTTTTGCAAGCGCCTTTAAAGACCTTGATATTTCAGAAACCTCCTGCTGCCTGCTTTCCGTTCTCTTTATTCCTCTCATAAGCTGCAGGTAGTCAACAACTACAAGGTCAAGCCCTTTTTCTGCTTTAAGTCTTCTTGCCTTTGCTCTCATTTCCAAAATGGAGATGCCCGGTGTATCGTCTATGTAAAGTGGTGCTTCCTTTATCCTGTCGGCAGACTCTAAAAAAGCATCAATTTCGTGAGGTCTTAAATAACCTGTTCTTATGTTGTGCAGAGGAATTTTGGAATCTTGAGAAATTAGTCTTGTAACTATCTGTTCTTTTGACATTTCTAGAGAGAAAAACGCAACACTTCTTCCTTCTTTAACGGCAACGTTATAGGCGATGGAAAGAGCAAACGCTGTTTTACCCATTGAGGGTCTTGCAGCTATGATAACTAAGTCAGATTCGTGAAGTCCTGAAGTCATTCTGTCAAGCTCATAAAATCCGGTGGGAATACCAGTTACCATTTCTCTTCTGGCGGCTAATTCCTCAACTTTTTTAACTATTTCAGGGATAATTTCACCAACGTGGACGAGCGTATTTGTTATCTTTTCTTCAGAAAGTGAAAAAACTTTCTTCTCAAGTTGGTCTATTAAAAGGTCAGGGTCAGGTGTTTCTTCTATCTTTTCATTGACAAACTTTGCAACGTCAAGAATTTTTCTTAAGAGTGCTTTATCTTTTACAACGTTGCATGCAGATTCAAACTTTTCGAAACTGTCAAGGGCAAACTCAATAAGCAAAGAAAGATGTTCCTCTCCTCCAACTTTTTCAAGAAGGTTCCTTTTAATTAACTCATCTTTGAAAGATATTTCATTAAACTTTGCTTCTGTATATCCTTCGGCGACTAAATCCCTTATAAACTTAAAGAATATCCTGTGCTCCTGGCGGAAAAAATCGTCAGGTTTCAAAAGCTCTATACCTTTAAAAACGAAGGAAGGCTGAACAATCATTGAGCCTAAAACGGAATACTCTGCTTCTAAATCATAAAGTTTCATCTTTGCTCCTTTAGATTATCAATCCTTTCTCAGCAAGCTCAACGGCTTTAAAGAGCGCCTTTGCTTTGTTAAAGGTTTCTTTTGCTTCAAGCTCTGGAACAGAATCAGCCACTATCCCGGCACCTGCCTGAACGTAAACTTTATTTCTCCTTACAATAGCTGTCCTTATCGCTATAGCTGTATCCATATTGCCGTCAAAAGAGAAATACCCGACAGCACCAGCGTAAACGCCTCTTTCGGAAGGTTCCATTTCATCAATTATCTGCATTGCCCTCACCTTTGGTGCACCGGAGACCGTTCCGGCAGGAAAACAACTTCTCAAAACATCAAAAACCGACCTATCGTTTCTCAATTTACCGACTACATTGGATACTATGTGCATAACGTGAGAATACCTTTCTATAACCATCAAATCGGTTACTTTTACTGTTCCTGTTTCTGCTACCCTTCCTACGTCGTTCCTTGCAAGGTCAACAAGCATAATGTGTTCTGCTCTCTCTTTTTCATCGCTTAAAAGTTCCTCTTCCAAAGCTTTATCTTCTTCAACAGTTTTTCCTCTTTTTCTCGTTCCGGCAATCGGCCTCGTTTCAATCTTTCCGTTTTCAACTCTTACTAAAACTTCAGGAGAAGCGCCTACAACTTGGAAGTCTTCATAATCTAAAAAATACATGTAAGGCGAAGGGTTTATATGCCTGAGTGCCCTGTAAAGGGTAAGTGGTTCTCCGTAAAAGAATTTTTCAAACCTTCTTGAAAGAACCACCTGTATTATATCTCCTGCCTTTATGTATTCTTTGGCTTTTTCTACTGCCTTCATGAACTCTTCATCGCTAAAGTTAACATTCCAGTCGGAGACAGTTTCTGCTTTGAAGTTATTCCTTGGTTCTTCTGCATTTTCACACTTTAGACAATTTTCAATAGATTTCATTAGACTTAAAGCCCTTTTATACTCGCTTGCCACTTCTCCTTTGTGAGTTAAAACGTAAGTTATAAGCGTTATCCTGTGTGTAACGTTATCAAACACGACAAGTGCTTCAGGTATTGAAAAAAACATATCGTAAAGATAAGAATCTTCCTTGTCTTTTCTTATTCTAACTTTTGGCTCAAAGAACTTCACAACATCATAAGCCAAGTAGCCAAAAAATCCCCCCCACACCTTCGGCAACCCGTCAACCTTATACGGCTTAAATTCCCCAAAAACCTCTTCAAGCACTTCCAAAGGGTCTTTTTCAAATTCTCTTACTTCTATCCTGCCTAAATTATTGACCTCAACAGTTTTTTCTTTACTCTTAACCGTTACAACCCTGCCAAGACCTATTATTGAAAACCTTCCCCACTTTTCGCCGCCCTCAACGCTTTCAAGTAACATGTTAGCTTTCAACTTTCTCAACTTTAAAAATGCAGACAGCGGCGTATCAAGGTCGGCTAAAAAGCTCTTCGTAAGCGGAAACAGGTTGTAGCCCTTTTCAGATAACTTTTTGATATCTTCAAGCTGAAGCATACTTTCCTCGTCTAATGTTTGTTTTCGATGGATTTTACCCTAAATTTCCTACCAAAATTAGGAAGAGGAGACGGCTTTGAAGGTTAGCGACTTTGACTACTACCTGCCTGAGGAACTTATAGCAAAATTTCCGGCAGAACCGAGGGATTCGTCTCGCCTTTTGGTATTACACAGAGATACAGGCGAAATAGAACACAGGATATTCCGTGATATAGTTGAATACCTGAAGCCCGGCGATGTGCTGGTCATTAACGATACAAAGGTAATCCCTGCAAGGCTGTTCGGAAGACTTGAAACGGGCGGTAAAGTAGAAACGCTGCTGATTCGTCAGGTAAAGCCTAACGAGTGGGAAGTTATGGCGCGCCCGTCGAGAAAGCTGAAACCGGGTAAAAGAATAATCTACGATGATGAGTTGGAAGGAACGGTTACAGGTTACGGCGAGGAAGGCAAACGCTTCATCAAATTTACTTTAAAATCAGATAAAGATTTTATGGAAAAACTTTCAGAAATCGGACACATTCCCCTTCCTCCTTACATCGAGAGAGAGGAAACTCCGGAAGATAGAGAAAAATATCAAACCGTTTTTGCATCAAAAGAGGGCGCAGTGGCGGCTCCAACTGCAGGATTGCATTTTACAGAAGAACTACTCAAAAAAATTGCAAGTATGGGCGTTATAATAAAAACCGTGACACTTCACGTTGGTCCTGGAACGTTTAAACCTGTTAAGGTGGAAAACGTAGAAGAACATAAAATGGACTATGAAACCTACAACGTCCCCAAAGATACGGCAGAGGAGATTAACAGAGCAAAGGAAGAAGGCAGGAGAGTAATAGCAGTAGGAACAACTGTAGTAAGAACTTTAGAAAGCGCAGCAGACGAAGCTGGCACACTAAAGGCAGGGGAAGGAAGCACAAACCT
>JAMOPR010000024.1 GCA_027064485.1 Desulfurobacteriaceae bacterium
TGTAAACTTCTCTTAATATCTCTAAAGCCTTTCTTCCCGAAATTCTGACTATTCCTATTGCCCCTTTGCCTATCGGCGTGCTTATTGCTGCTATCGTATCTTCGCACAGGTAGTCTTTCATTCTTTCTCTTCTCCTGCTTCAAAAAGGCTTTCAACGAATTCGTCCGGGTCAAACTTTCTGAGGTCTTCAATCTTTTCGCCTATTCCTACAAACTTTATTGGGATTTTCAATTCGTTGCAGATGGCGATTACTATTCCACCCTTTGCCGTTCCATCTAACTTGGTAAGGGCTATTCCTGTTACGTCTGTTATCTCTTTAAAGGTTTTTGCTTGGGATATAGCGTTCTGTCCGGTGTTTGCGTCAAGAACTAAAAGTATTTCTGCAGGCTGTCCGGGGAATTCTCTCGCAATTACTTTCTTTATTTTATGTATCTCTTTCATTAAGTTCTGTTTGTTGTGAAGTCTTCCAGCCGTATCAACTATTAAAACGTCTTCTCTCTTTGCTTTTATGCTTTGAATGGCGTCAAATACCACTGCTGCCGGGTCTGTTCCTTCCTGTCCCTTTACTATTCTCACTCCTGCCCTTTCAGCCCACACTTCAAGCTGTTCTATCGCTGCAGCTCTAAATGTATCCGCCGCTGCCAAAACGACGGAAAGCCCGCTGTCTTTTAACTGCTTTGCTAACTTTCCGATAGTTGTTGTCTTCCCTACACCGTTAACGCCCAAAACTAAAATTACTGAAGGTTTTTCCGTTAGGTTCAGTTCTCCTTTGCAGTTTTGAAGAATGGCTTTGAGCTTTTCTTTCAATATTTTTAGCAGTTCATCAGAAGTTTTAATCTTTCTCTTTTTTGCTTCTTTTTTTAGCTCTTCAATCAGCTTTAGCGTTGTTGAAACGCCAACGTCTGCAAGAATGAGCCTTTCCTCTAACTCTTCAAAGAGGCTTTCATCAACCTGTCTGCCTGCAAAGTCGGATAAACCTAAAGCGTCCCGTGTTTTCTTTAATCCTTCTTTGAAGGACTTTAAAATTTTTGAACCGCCTATACCTAACTGTTCTTCTAACTCTCTTTTTTTTACGCTGAGTTCTAATTTGTAGGTTTCTGGTGCTTCTGCTTCGATTTCTTTAATTGTTTTGTAGGCAAGGTCTAAAAGACCTTCTTTAATGTAGAGCATTGCGATGTAGTAGTTTGAAAGGAACGATAGAGTTTTGTTCTGGCTGTTTCTGGCAACGTCGTAGAGGTTTCTCGCCTTCTGGTAGTTTCTCTTGTATTCTTCTACCAAACCTTGAAGGAACGATGCGTAGTCTTTTCCTAAAGATTTTTCTACTTCCGGTATGAGCGGTTCAACCTTTCTGAAAATAGCCAAGTTTTTGATTTTTTTCGCTACTGCATCTATCAGTTCGCCGTTGCTGTATATAAGGGCGTTTATTAAAGCCTGCGGAGCTTCTTTTTCGCTTTCTTCGGCTAATTTTAGCCATTTGTGGGGTTGGTGGGGATTTTTTGCCAATTCTTCCTTTAAGGAAGGTTTCTTTTTAAAAAACTTGGATAATCCGAACATTTTTTACTCCTTTTCTGAGATTTCTTTAATGATTTCAAACGCAACATCTTCTTTTAAACCGGAAATTCTTCTCTCCTTTCCTTTAAACAGGAAAGTAACTTCCGTTCCGTCAGAGCCGAAAATGCCTTTCCTTACGTTGTTTACTACTATTCCGTCTAAGTTTTTCCTTTTCATCTTTTCTTTGGCGTTTTCTATCTCGTTTTCCGTTTCTGCTGCAAATCCGATAACTAACTGACCTTCTTTTTTACTTTTTCCTACGGCTTTTAAAATATCCTGCGTTTTTACCAGTTCAAGCGTTAACTTGTCTTTTGTTTTCTTTATCTTTTCGCTGCTGCAGTGTGCTGGTTTAAAATCTCCGACTGCTGCAGATGATATGTAGATATTTGCGTCTTTTACCTCTTTCATTACAGCGTTGAACATCTCTTCAACAGTTTCAACGTTTATTCTCTTAACTCCGTAAGGAGTTTTTAGGTGCGTTTTTCCGGTTATTAACACCACGTCTGCGCCAAATCCCTTGGCTGCTTTTGCTAAAGCAAATCCCATCTTTCCGCTGGAAGGGTTTGAGATAAAGCGAACTGGGTCAATATATTCCCTCGTTGCTCCCGCCGTTACTACTACTTTTTTACCTTTCAAGGTTTTAGGCATGAACCAATAACTCACAGCATCAACGATATCTTCTACGTCGGCGAGTCTACCTTTGCCTTCTTCTCCGCACGCCAAATAGCCGCTTTCCGGTTCAACAATTTCCCATCCTAAACTCTTAAGTTTTCTAAAGTTTTCCTGAGTAATAAGGTTTTCAAACATTCTTACATTCATTGCTGGGCAAATAATTCCCTTCTGGCAGCACAGAGCCAATTCTGTAACGGAAGTATCTGCAATACCGCAGGCTATTTTTGCTATTGTGTTTGCCGTTGCAGGGGCTATTAAAAGGAGGTCTGCCCACGCTGAAAGTGTTGTATGTCTTATTTCGCATTCCCTTTCAGGGACGTTTTCTATGAAAACGGAGTGTCCCGTAAGTGTTTCAAAAGTTAAAGGAGCGATAAACTTTGCAGCTGACGGCGTCATTGCAACTCTAACTTCTGCGCCTTTCTTTTGCAGTAAGCGAAGTATTTCAACAGACTTGTAAGCGGCGATGCTTCCTGTAATTCCCAGTAGAATTTTTTTATTCTTTATTACTTTTTTCATCTTTACCCTTCATAGGTTTAAGGTTTATTTCCTGTCCTAAGTAAAGGCTGAAGCCGAAACTTGTGGTGTAGCTTGTGATTATAGCCGCTGTCATTGGAATAACAACGTCTGCGTGGGTCATTTCGGTTATCATGACTATTGCTGCTAACGGCGTTTTTGCTCCTGCTGCTAAAGCTGCTCCCATTCCTGCAAGTGTAAACGTAACTATCTGGTTGGGGAACATATGACCGAACATGTTGCCTACTGCTGCTCCTATTAAGAGATTGGGTAGCACTAATCCTCCTGGGATGCCGAAAGATAGCGTTAAGCTCGTTACTAATAAAACGCAGATAACTATTAAAATGTCTGTTCCAATTCCCAAAGGCGTTTGTGCCAGTTTTGAGACGATTCCCATGTGAGCCGGGGCTGAAAGGAAATCGGTATCTTTTGTAGCCAAAAAGAGAATTGCAAGTAAAGGTAGGGCTAAGGAGGTGCCGATGAGGGGGCGGATTTTTGCGTCGAAGAACTTTGAGGAGCAGGTAGCTGTGTGAAAAAGGAAAGTGTAAATGTAAATGATTAAGCTAATTAAAAGTCCCATAACTACAATGTAAGGAATGGTGTCGAGGCTCCACTCAGGATTTTTTGTTAAATGGATAAAAGCACTTTCACCTCTAAAGAAAGAAAAAGTCAAATAACTGACAATTGATGCAATAATCATCGGAACGAAAGGTCTATAGTCAAGGTTATACATTTCTTCCAATTCCATTGCGAATATGGCACTTCCTAACGGAGCCTTAAGTAGCGCTCCGGTAAAAGCTCCTCCTCCTATTAATCCTAATAAGGATTTGTATTTTCTTCCCAAGCCGTAAGAACGTCCAAACCATTCACCTAATGCAACACCGATAAAAAATGATGGTCCTTCCCTTCCGGCTATGAAACCTCCTGATAGAACCAACGTTGCGGTTAAAAGTTTAAGTAAAACGGTTTTTATTGGAATGTAGTATTTGGTTTTTAAGTGTATTATTGCGTAACCTATTCCCGGTCCTCCTATTACCGGGTCAACTTTTAATGCGTAACCGACGATTATGGAAACCAACAGAGGATAGAGTAGCAATAAAGGAACGTTTTGAACCAGAAAGGCGTTTAGTTTTAAAATCACCACATCCATAAAGGATGCTATTCCGCCTGTAACGATACCTACAGCAAAAGCAAAAGGAATCCACCTTCCGAAGAAGGTGGATATTGTTGATAGGTCAAATCTATGAACGAGATTGGTTATTGCACATCCTTTGACGTATTCCCAGAGTATCTTTCCCCTTTCTTTCAAGCTTTTACCATCTCCATAAAGTTTCCCTGATTCTACCAAAGAGTTTTTTGGCAAGTTCTAAAAGTTTTCTGATTCTATCTTCTGTTGGCGGGTGAGTTGAGAATAAAGCAGCTATTGCATCTC
>JAMOPR010000025.1 GCA_027064485.1 Desulfurobacteriaceae bacterium
TCCTGTTGTAGAGATAGGTCCTGAGACGGCTAAGAAGTATGAGCTTTCGACGGGAGATTACGTATTAATAGAAGGTAAAAGAGGAAAAATTGCTTGTAAAGTTTGGGTAACAGAGAGGATACCTGAAGATGTTCTCTTTGTAACTTTCCATTATTGGGAAGCCTGCGGAAATGAGTTGACGAATACGGCTTACGACCCAATAGCAGGAACGCCCGAGTTTAAAATAGCTGCTGTTAAGGTGCGTAAGATTTCGGAAGAAGAGTATCGTCAAATCTTGAAGGAAAAGGAAGAGAAATATCAATCCCAGAAAATTTCTCTTCCCCATCATTAAGGGAGGTGGGCTATGGCTTTTACCGTTACAGAAAAAATGAACAGTTTTGTTATATGTAATCCAGAAAAGTGTATAGGTTGTTATACGTGTATGGCGGCTTGCTATCAATCTGCAAAGGAAAGGGGAAAAGTTGAAAAACCAAGGTTGATTCTCGTTCATACTCACGATGGTTCTATGCCGAATCAATGTAGACAGTGTGATGATGCTCCTTGTGCCAATGTTTGTCCAGTGGGTGCTCTTGAATTTGGAAAAGACCATATTGAAATTCATGAGGAGATTTGTATCGGTTGCAAAATGTGTGTTATGGCTTGTCCGTTTGGAGCTATAAGACCTGAATCGGAGCCAATGCCTTCAGTTGATTATCACTACGAACCTGAGATTTTTCAATTCATAGAGTCTTCGATAGGTGAAAAGTCTGTTGCTATTAAGTGTGATTTGTGTGAAGGAAGAGAGGGTGGACCTGCTTGCGTGGAGGTTTGCCCTACTCAGGCTCTCATGTTTGTTACTCCTAATACTATGGAAACAGAGGTTGTCTCTCCAAAAGCCAAGAAATCTGTTGCTATGCTGGTCAAGTTTATGAGCAAAAAGCAGCAGAAAGAAGAAGAGGAGTAGGGATAAATAGTTTGGAGAGGTGGAAGAGATGGAAAAAATATACTTGGCATATTTAATAGGTTGTATTGCTTCTCTGATTCTTTATAAACAGTCACGACTTGGCTCTTTGATTGGTTTTAGCGTGGCAGCGGTAGCTTCCGCTGCCGGTTTATGGCACTTTTTAACGCATCTTAACGTTTTTGAGAAGTTAGAAATTCCATTTCCTATTGTAAACGCCACGTTCACACTTGATTCTTTGAGTGCCTTTTTCTCTTTTGTTATATCTCTTGTTGCCCTTGCTGCTTCCATTTATGGAATCCATTACGCAAGAGAGTATGAGGAAAAGGGGGAAAATACCAGTCTTATGGCTTTTTTCTTTAATTTGTTCGTTGTTTCTATGCTTTTAGTGGTTTCAGCTTCAAACGTGTTTTGGTTTATGGTTTTCTGGGAACTTATGACTGCAGCTTCTTACTTCCTTATCTGTTTTAACGATGAGCATAATACCAGAAAAGCTACTGTTCTCTACATGACAATTGCACACATAGGTGGGTCTGCAATACTTGCAGCTTTTGTTCTAATGGCAATTTCTGCTCACTCTCTTGATTTCAGTAGTTTTTCAAATGCTTCTCTTTCCCCTGTAATGGCGGCAGTTATTTTCCTTTTGGCTCTTTTTGGCTTTGGTTCAAAGGCTGGTTTTGTGCCTCTTCATGTATGGCTTCCGAAAGCTCACCCTCAAGCTCCTTCAAACGTATCTGCTCTTATGTCAGGAGTGATGATTAAGACAGCTATTTACGGAATAATAAGATTTGCTACTTGGTTGCCCCTTCATGAATGGATGGGAATACTCATTTTAGTTATAGGTGCCCTTTCTTCTCTTCTTGGAGTTCTTTATGCTCTTATGCAACACGATTACAAAGCACTTCTTGCATATCACTCGATTGAAAACATTGGGATAATCCTTTTAGGTGTAGGGGTTGGCGTATACGGTCTTGCTACAGGAAATTCCCTTCTCGCTACCATAGGTTTCCTTGGAGGGCTTTATCACGTTCTGAACCATGCAACTTTCAAAGGTTTGCTCTTTTTGGGTGCTGGAAGCGTTCTTTATAGGGTTCATACAAGAGATATGGAAGTTCTTGGCGGATTGGCTAAGAAAATGCCTCTCACTGCTTTGGCTTTTCTTGTTGGTTCCATGGCTATTTCAGCACTGCCACCTTTGAACGGTTTTGTGAGTGAATGGTTTACCTATCAATCAATGATTCATGCAACTATTGAAGGTTCTTTATTAGAGAAGCTTATTTTCCCTGCTTCCATAATCGCACTTGCTCTTACTGGAGCTTTAGCTGTTATGTGTTTCGTTAAAGTTTATAGCGTGATTTTCTCAGGAGTTCCGAGAAACAGAAAACTGTGGGAAAAAGCAAAAGAATCTCCAATTTTAATGGTTGTCGGAATGTATGTTCTTGTTATCGGATGTATTCTTTTTGGACTTGGTGCCCCATACGTATCTAAAGAGATAATCCAAGTTTCCAAATTTTTGACCTCCTGCTCTTATCGCGTTGCAGATAATGTAGCTGTTTATTCAACTTTGCCGACATCTTTGGTTTCTCCAGTGATGATAACGATTATTCTGCTGGCTATGATGGTTGTGCCGGTAATAATGGCTGCTGTTTATAGAGATAGTCTTTCAGCTGTAGTGAGAGAGACTCCAACTCCTTGGGCTTGTGGTGCCAAATACACTCCAAGAATGCAGATGACTGCTGCACCATTTACTGGGGCTTTAAGGAAACTGGTTGACTGGCTATATAGGTCTGAAATCCACTTTGAAGAAACGAATGGATATTTTGGACCTGTTAAGTATTCAGCTCATGCAAGAGATATTTTCTGGGAGATTTTCTATAAACCTGTAATAAGGGCTATTGATTGGAGCGCTAACACAGTAAGAAAAATTCAAAATGGGAATGTTCAACTTTATGCTTCATACATTTTAGTGGCTTTAGTTGTTCTTCTTGTTATTTCTGTCAGTATTTAAAGGGGGAAGCAATGGATGTTTTGGTAATGATTACTCAGGTTTTATTGGCTATTTTGCTCGCTCCTCTTCTTGAAGGAATATCGGGGCAAATTACTTGTAAGTTCCAAAGTAGAAGAGGTTCAGATGTTTTTCAACCATATAGAAATTTTGTGAAGCTTTTTAAAAGGTCGGAAACTCTTCCTGAAAATGCAACAACTCTTTTTAGGATAGCTCCTTATCTTATGTTTGCTGTGGCTTCGGCTCTTGTTGCAATAGTTCCGGTGGTATACACGGACTATAGATGGGGAATGGTTTCTGATTTCTTTATGTTTGTTTACTTGGCTGCTTTATTGAGATTTATTTTTGGAGCGGCTTCACTGGATTCTGGTAGCCCTTTTGCAGCTATCGGTGGAAGTAGGGAACAAATGTTGGCTGTTTTTGTTGAACCCACTTTAATGCTTTCTGCTATGGTTGTTGCTTTTCTTGCGAAAACAACAAATCTTGTCGAAATAAGTAACCTCGTAGCTTCAGGGAAGATAGGTTATTTTATTCCGGCTTTTACCGTTGCAGCCGTTGCATTTCTTTGGGCAGTATACGTTGAGACGGGTAAAAAACCTTTTGACCTACCTGAAGCTGAACAGGAACTTCAAGAAGGTCTTCTTTCGGAATATTCTGGAAAAAGGCTTGCCATTTCTCAATGGGCTTTAATGATAAAAAGAATTGCTGTTATTGGACTTTTTGTTGTTCTTTTTGCTCCCTGGTTAAAAACTGGAAATCCTTTCTTAGATTTTGGGATTTTCTTTTTTAAGGTGGGGATTTTTTACATATTTACGGCATTTGTTGATGCTTTCTATTCCCGTTACAGGCTGTTCCAACTTAAGAAAACTGCTGCAGGACCATTTTCCCTCGCAGTGCTTTCTCTCTTACTTTACGTTTTGGGAGGTATAAAATGATTAGCCTCGATCCAATAACAATCCTCTCTTTGTTGTTGGGAATAACTACAATCATAGTTTTTGAAGTTAGATATTTGAAGTGGGCTGTTTACGCATACGTATTTCAGACGCTGCTTTTGGTTTCCATCTTTTCGGTAATTGCTTACCAACATCATTTTGAACCTTTGTATGCATGGTCCATTACGGCTTTTGTCACAAAAGTAGTTCTTGTTCCTTATGTGC
>JAMOPR010000026.1 GCA_027064485.1 Desulfurobacteriaceae bacterium
AATAAAGGCTGTTTGGGAAAACTTCACCAGAACCAGCAAAACAAACGCTCAACTTCCTATAGAAGTTATAAAGAATGAATACAAAGAATTTACAGTTCACCATCCCGCAGTTCAGCTTCCCCAAATTGTAATTTCATGGAAACTTCCACCTTGCAGCAGAGATGACGTTTATTACGAAATTCTCGAATCTTTTTTATCTTCCGGGAAAAGCTCTTTCCTCTACAACAGAATAAGAGAAAAAGGATATGCCTACAGTTGCTATTCTAACTACCAGAATCTCGTTTTGGGTTCAAATTTCTCAATAGGAGCAACAACAGAAAACATTGAAAGCTGTTTGAAAGAAATCCGAAAATCTATAGAGGAAGTTTTATCCATCACAGAAGAGGAGTTTGAATTCGCCAAAAGAAAACTTTTGAAAAATGAAATCTTTTCACGGGAAAGTGGAGAAACAGAAGCTGATAATATAGGATATGCTTGGGCGATAATAGAAGATGAAGATTATTACCTCAAATATATAGAAGACATAAAAAAGGCAGAGTTTAAAACTTTCCTTAAAAAAATATCGTTCCTTTCTGAATCTCCTACGGTAGGGATACTATTGCCATAGATTGGCGTATAATTTAATATTAATTAATAAATACATTAAACAAAGGGAGAAGATGGAAAACTTTAAAAATTTCTGTAAGCTATACGGAATAGAACTTGAAGACATAGAAAAGGCAATAAAAGAACTATCACCTTACTTCCCAGAAGAAGTAAAAGAAAAAATCTGCTCAAAAACTTTTGAATTTATAGAAAAGAACTTCCCCAATTCCTACAAAGAATCCAAAAATAAATTAGAGGTTTTACCTAAAGTATTCAAAACAGTATTAAATACAATACTCAATAGCAGCAACAATTTTTGTGTTTGCATCGAAAGAATAGCAAGGAAACATACAAGTGACTCTAAACTCTCTTCTATAGAATTTATTAAAGATTTGGAAGAATTTATAAAGCTCATTCTCACAGAAGCAAAAATCCCCCCACACCAAATTGAAAACTTTAAAAAACTTGCACTATTTTTAACTTTGATTTTAACCTTTATCGCTTCCAGATATTTTGAAAATCTCGAAGAAAAATCGGAATTAGACCCTGTAACAAAATTACCGTCAAAAAACAAACTAATTTCAAACACTAAAAATCTACTAAAAAAAGCAAAAACGATAGTTTTAATTGACATAGAAAGTTTCAAGGAATACAACCTTTACTATAGTTACAACAGCGGGAATTCTATTTTATCTGCTTTTGCTTCAATTTTACAGCTAAGCTTCCCAAACGATTACGTAACCAGATTACAAAACGATGAATTCGTAATAGTTACTGAACTCTCCGTTGAAAACGTTGAAAAGAAACTAACAGAAATACAAAAAAGGTTAGAGGAAAATCCCATTACCATTGTAGCTCCTGGCGGATTAGAAAAGATAAAGCTCACTTTCAACAGTATTCTCTTAGATACAAGAATAAATAAAGACTTAAACTTTGACGACTTAATGTGGATTTTATACAACTCTCTACAAAATGCAACCGATAAATTTATAGAGAAAACTCACATAATCACCAGAGATGAATTAGAGAAACTGTTAGATAAGAAAAAATTAGCTTTAGATTTACTAAGCGCACTTAACCACAACAACTTAAAACTCGCATGGCAAAAAGTTGTAAACATTTTTACAGGAGAAACCCTTTTTAGAGAAATATTAGCAAGAGTAATTTTCCCAAACGGGGAATTAGTTTCTCCCGGAAGATTTATAAACGTAATAGCAGGCAGCACAGTAGAGAAAAAGTTAGACAGGTTGGTAATTAAAAAGCTCTTTTCAAGCATAAAGGAAGGAATAATAAACGAAAGAATCTCCGTTAACATATCAAAACCTTTTCTCAGAGATGATTTTTATTGGCTATTGAAACAAATGGATTACTATAGAATTAACCCAGAAATGCTAACAATAGAACTGACAGAAAGAAAAGATTTTTTAACCTTAAAAGCAGTAAGAGAAAAGATAAAAGAGTTACGAAACAGAAACGTTAGTATTTTTATTGATGACTACGGAGTGAAGTTCTCAAATTACGACCTAACAAAAGAAATTAATCCCGATGGTTTAAAAATAGATGGCTCAATAATAATGAATTTGGAAAGCAACCTTTTAGATGAAATATTTGTAAATGGAGTTCTTCAAATGGCAAAACGCGCAACCATTCGCATAGTAGCAGAATACATCGAAACGGAAGAACAACTATCCAAGCTAAAGGAAATTGCAGAAAATAACGATTTCAAATACGTTTTTGGGCAGGGATACTACTGGGAAAAACCACAGTTAATATGCTGATTTAAGGTTTTCACAGTCTTTCAACACCTGTCCTACTATCCAGTCTTCATCCAACTCTTTCCACAAATAACGCTCCTTTTCGGAGTAAATACAACCGCAATACTGTTGCCTGTAAAGACCGTATTTCTTAGATAAATCTATTCCTTCCTTCCAACCTTCTCTAAAATCGATATCTAAAAACTCCACGCCGTATTTTTGAGAAGCAGCTTTTGCAACAGAAACCATAAGTTCTCTGTTTTGAAACTTGCTGTAAAAGAGCGTAGAAGTAAACGCATCAAACTTCCCCTTTTTAGCAATGGAAGCTGCAAATTCCAATCTATCTGCATAACATATTTGACATCTTACAGGTCTTTCCTCTCTAAAAACGATTTTTCTCAGCCAATCTTCCAAAGAATAGGATTTAAAGTAGATGATTTTTATATTCTCTATCTTTTCCAGTTTTTTAACAGCAGAAAGCCTCTTAGCATACTCCGTTAGAGGATGAATGTTAGGGTTATACCATAACCCTATAACTTCATAGCCTTTTTCTTTCAAAACTTTAAGAGGATAACAAGCGCAAGGAGCACAGCAAATGTGGAGCAAAACCTTCACTCTTCAAGCTCCACGTCCAAATCGGTTTTAACTTGGTTCTTTCCTGACCTTTTAGCCAGGTAAAGGGCGTTATCTGCTTTTTCTACTAAGGAGACTTCATCAAGCCCATCCCTCATAACAGCAACACCAACGCTTATGGTTACCGGAATATCTGTATCTCTATACCTAAACAGGTGCTTTTCCACAGACTTCCTTATCCTTTCTGCTATTTTTACAGCTTGACTGAAAGTAACTCCAGGTAAAAGAATAGCAAACTCTTCACCTCCGTATCTTGCAATAATGTCCCTTGCCCTTAACTGCTGCTTTATTAATTTAGCAAGCTCTCTAAGAACGTAATCTCCTGCTTGATGCCCGTAAGTATCGTTTATTTTCTTGAAATCATCTATATCTATCATTAAAAGGGCAAAAGGATAATTCCTATTGTAAAAATCTTTTACCATATCACTTAAAGCTCTATCAAAACTTGCTCTGTTAGCCACTTGGGTCAGAAAATCGGTTGTAGCTTCTCTTTTAGATTTCTCCAATTCCTTTGTTAACTTTTTTATCTGCTCGTTAGATTCTTCAAGTTTTTTCTTCAATTCGTTATTCTGAGCTCTTATAGCTTGAAGTTCGGTTATAACAAAAGCCAGAACATCCTTAACACTGGCATCTTTTATGCTGTCTTTTATCCTTTTAACAGAATCCTCTTTTTGTTTTAAGGAAATTTGATGTCCGTCAAGAGTGTGAATTAGGTCTTCTATCTCTTCTGTAATACCGGCAACTATTCTGTGTAGCAACTCTTCATTTTCAGGTTCCAGTTCAACTAAAACGTTTTCAATCTCTTTTATATCTGGATATCTTGTTTTGAAAAGCCCCATTATTTCTAAGTCGGAAAGCTTTAAGTCATTCTCCAGAATGTAACAGAAAATTTCAAACCACAGTAAGTAATTTTCTGGAACTAAAGGAATGTTATTTCTTGCTAAGAACTTTAACGTTTCCTTTGCAATAGAGCTTATAAACTGAATCTCTGAAGGAGTTAGCTTTTTTTTCTCTCTGAGCTTTTCAAGTGTTTTACATTCTACTTTTTCTTTTTTATTTTCCATCTTCCCCATTTTTCACCCACCTTATCTCTATTCCTGCTTTTTCAAAACTGTGTCTGAACG
>JAMOPR010000027.1 GCA_027064485.1 Desulfurobacteriaceae bacterium
AGATTCTTCATATCCGGATTCGTTCAAAAAACCTTAGGAATAACCTTTCCAGTAGGAACACTGTGCGTCAACGTTTTAGGAAGCTTTTTGATAGGCTTTTTAGTAATGGTATTTGAATACATTATAGCACCAGAGTGGAAAGCAATGCTTATAACGGGCTTTTTGGGAGCGTTGACAACCTTCTCAACCTTCAGCTACGAAACAGTAGTTCTCATTCAGGAAGGACTCTTCTTAAAAGCTCTTCTTAACATCACAATTAATGTAATCGCTTGTCTCACAGCAACCGTAAGTGGAATAACCACTTTTCGTCTGTTGTTCAAAGTCTAAATATCTCTTGATATAATTGATTGATAATTCACTTGGAGGAAGAAAATGAAAAAATTTTTATTACTTCCGCTCTTTCTACTGTCATTGTCTGCTTTTGCAGGAGACCTTCCACCAGAACTGGAAAACTTTCTGAAAATTGGAGAATTCAAAGCAACATATTGGGCAAAACTCAAAAATAAAAACTCAAAAACCGTAAAAGAAGGAAGTTACACCTACTACAGAAAAGAGAACAAAAGCAGAATAGATGTAACAGTTCCTTCCTTAAACATGGAAACAAGAACCTACACCATAAAAAACAAAAGCTACACCTGTGCAAAAACGCCCCAAAACCAATGGTTATGTTTCCTCACAGACACAAATTCTAATTCCTACCAAACTGAAAAACCTCTAAACATAAACGACCTCTTCTCCACAGAAAAAAATTACAAAAAAATCGGAACAAAAATTATCAACGGACACAAAACCACCTGCTACTTGGTAAAAAACGAGCAAAGAACAACTTTATGCGCTGACAAAAACGGCATTGTTTGGTATTTAAAAACGGAAGACAACGAAAATACGATAGAACTAACGTTAAAAGAATTTAGCAGGAAAGTATCCCTCAGTGCTTTCAAATTGCCCGCTCCTCCACTTACTCTAACACCCGCTCCTCAAATACCCCCCAATCAACTTCCCCCACCAGGGAATCTACCTCAAAATATACCTTCCTTTCCCATGACAAAGTAAAATACAGTCCCCCTCAAGGGGGACTTAATTAAGACAACGTAATTTGCTTCACCTCCATTATCTCCGGAATCCTTCCAATTTCCTCTATAGCTTCTGCAGGAACGTCATCGTCAACTAAAATTACGCCTTTTGCTTCCTTACCCTTTTCCGTTCTTCCAAGCTGAAAACCGGCAATATTCACGTTATACTTGCCCAATATAGAACCTAACTTCCCTATTACCCCCGGAACGTCGATATTTTTAATGAGTAAAAGCTTCCCTTCTGGTGTAAGGTCAAATAAAAATCCGTTAATTTCAATAATTTTAGGAAACTTACCGTCCATAACCGTTCCGGCAATAGTAAACTCTCCGCTGTCAGACTTGCAGGAAACCCTAATTAACTTTTTAAAGTTAATTCCTTCAGGTCTCTTAACTTCAACAACAGAAATTCCTTTCTCTTTTGCAAGGAATGGAGCATTAATCAAATTAACAGGAATATCAACAATCTTCTGCAAGAACCCTTTGAGAAAAGCAGTAACCAAAGGTGTAGTGTCTTCTCCCAAATCTCCCCTAAACTCAAGAGTTATCTCCTTAGACCTTGAGCAAGCCACTTGAACCGCAAAAAGTCCAAGCTTTTCGGCAAGCTCCATAAACGGCTTTAAAACTTTTGCTGCAGCAGTATCTTCATATGGAGCATTAACGGCAAACTCTACCTCTTCACCCCTTAAAGCAGCAAGCACTTGATTGGCTATTATTACCGCAACGTTCGTTTGAGATTCATACGTATTGGCACCTATATGAGGAGTAACTACAATGTTGGGAGCCTGAAGGAGAATGTTGTCAGTTGCAGGTTCTTTGGTAAAAACATCAACAGCAGCTGCTCTAACTTTACCGCTTACCAAAGCTTCGTAAAGGTCTTTTTCGTTAATAATCCCTCCCCTTGCTATGTTGAGAAGAATAACGCCGTCTTTCATTTTCTCTATCTCTTTCCTGGTTATCATATTTTTCGTTTCTTCCGTTAAAGGAGTGTGAACCGTTATGATGTCAGACTTTTTAAGGAGCTCATCAAGGTCATCTACCAATTCAACCCCGAGTCTCTCTGCTTTTTCTTTCTTTATGTAAGGGTCGTAAGCCATTACCTTCATATCAAAAGCTTTAGCCCTGATGGCAACCCTTGAACCTATCCTTCCCAAACCTATAATTCCAAGCGTTTTACCTGCAAGCTCAACTCCCATAAATTTTTTCCTGTCCCACCTTCTCTCCACTTTAAGGGAATTATGAGCGTAAGGAATCATTCTCGCAGCGGCAATCATCATTCCCATAGTGTGTTCCGTAGCTGCCAACGTATTACCGGTCGGAGCATTGACAACTAAGATTCCCCTTCGAGAAGCAGCATCAAGGTCTATGTTATCAACTCCAACACCTGCTCTGCCGACAACTTTCAACTTTTTAGCTCTCTCAAGCAATTCTTCTGTTACGGGAGTTCCGCTTCTCGTAATCAAGGCATCGTATTCGTGAATTATTGAAAGAATCTTGTTGAAGTCTCTAAATAGTTCCGGGTCGTAGGTAAGCTCCACATCCGGCTGACTTTTAAGAAGGTTAATTCCCGCATCTGCTATATGTTCTGTAACTAAAATTTTGAACTTATCCATTTAAAACCTCCCAACGGTTATTGGTTGCTGATTATACTGCATCGTAGAGAAACCTTACTACGTTAGTTGCATAACTTCCAGACGGCAGGGAAAATGACAACTCAACTCCACCATTAAAGGTTTTAAGTTTCAAGTTTCTCACTTTAACAAACGCTTTTCTTTTAAAGAAGTGAAAAAAACGAGATAAATGCAGAAAATCCTCCCCCTTCAACCCCCTTTCCCTCAATATATCCTCATAAATATTCCATTCCCTTTCAGGGTGAAAAATCCCCACCCCACTCCCCTTCAATTCCCCAACGTCTTCCATCGGAAACACCATAAACCCCACTTTATATTTAAACTTCAAACAGTTTTCTGCCCTCCTCACCACTTCCTTTACAAGCCACTCGTTAAAAAGAAAACTCTGGAAAACGTTAAACTGAAACTCTATTTCTTTCTCAGGAATCAGGGAAAACGCTTCTTCAAAACTCTTCCCTTCAGCTAAAGCCTTGGCTACTTTCTTTCGCCACCCTTTAAAATACTTAGCCGCCTCTCCATAACTACCAGAAAGAAATGCTTTCTTACCCTTTCTATCTCTTGAGCCTTCCCAGCCTGCAGGCGTAAAAAGGTAAAGTAAAGCCTCCTCTTTTAACCCTTTTGCAAGCAATTCTGCAAAAAACACTCCTTTTCTGACAGGCGTAAACCGTTGTTCACCGTAATAGTTAGGAATACCAAATCGCTTTAAAACGTTTACTCTTCTATTATCAGGCAACTCTGCATTACGAACTTTTATGGTGAATCTGTTTTCCTTTATCAGAGATGCAGATAACTTCCTGTTTAAAAAACCTACTTCCTTTAACTCTATCCTTTCATCAGAAGGTGCTTCGAGCCTCCTATCTGAAGGAACAGCTATATACTGGGTTGTAACAGCGTTTTTATCCTTTAAACCGCAGTAAGATACGAAAGAAGAAGGAACGTTTGAACTCCTTGCCACTTTTTTAACTGCTTCGTTAGTTTCGAGACCTTTTTTCACAAGCTTATAGACTCTATAAGCTCCTTCTCTCCTCAAAGGAACATTTAAAACTTCTTCTACAACAAAGTCTTCAGGAACTGTTTTAATCTTAGCCATTACGCTTTTTTGATAAATAGAAATCTGCGGGTAAAGTTCACTCCTTTAGGTTTGAGAACAACCTCTTCAACTTCACAACCAGGTATTCTTCCTTTAAATTGTTCTTTCCCTCTATAGATGCACAGAACAGCACCTTCTTCTAAAAACCGATAAATCATCTCAACAGCCGTCTCAGGGTCTTTAACCGCCCTCATAAGCAGGTAATCGTAACTACCAGAATGTTCTTCTATTCTCTGACAGAAAACGCTTACATTGTCTAACTTCAGCTCTCTTTTAACCTGTTCTAAAAAGACAC
>JAMOPR010000028.1 GCA_027064485.1 Desulfurobacteriaceae bacterium
AGAAAATGTAGAGAAGGACATTTATTTGTAGCTTTAAAGGGAAACAGAGATGGACACAACTTTATCGCAGATGCTTTTAAAAGGGGAGCAGTAGGAGTTTTAGCAAGCAAAAAAGTTCCAGTTCCTAAAGGGAAATTTTCAATTTTGGTTGAAGATACTCTAAAAGGGTTCTCAAAAATAGCCTCAAACAAAAGGAAGAGATTTCAGGGAACGGTAATAGCCGTTACAGGAAGCGTAGGAAAAACAACAACGAAAGAGTTATTATCACAATTTTTATCTAAAAGGTTCTTCGTTTACTTTAACGTTAAAAGTTACAACAACTTAATAGGAGTTTCTTACACTCTTTCAAACCTACCAAACAGCACAGAAGTTTACGTGCAAGAGTTAGGCACAAACAGAAAAGGGGAAATAAAAGAACTAACAAACATAGTAAAACCGGATATAGCAATAGTTACCCACATAGGAAAAGCTCATACAGAGAACTTTAAAAACATCAAAGAAATAGTTGAAGAAAAACTATCTATTACAGAAAATGCAAAAATTGCCATCGTTCCTTATCAATTTAAAGAACTTTCAAAAGCTGAAAAAACGATAACGTTTGGTGAGAAGGGAAACATTTCACTAAAAAAACTTAAACTAAAACAGAACGGGACAGAATTTACCCTGAGCGTTGGAAATTTTGAAGAAAGATTCTTCACCGATATTCCCGGTTACTCGGTAGTTAACGCTACAATGATTGCCGCAGCCGTAAGTCTTGAAATGGAAATTTCCTTAAAAGATTTAAAAGAAGCAGTTTTAAGATTCCAACCGCCAGAAATGAGAATGAATACCTTAAAGCTTGGTAGGGTAACGCTAATTAACGATGCTTATAACGCCAATCCAGTTTCTATGGCTAACGCAATAAAAGTTTTATCACTATACAGCAAAAGAAAAGTAGCTATTTTAGGAGAAATGCTTGAACTGGAAAAAGCTGAAGAAGAACACAGGAAATTAGGAAAGTTACTGAAAACGCACCAAATTGATGCCGTCATAACGGTAGGTAAAAATGCTGCGGCAATACTTGAAACTTTCGACGGAGAAGCTTACCATTTTAAAAGTAGAAAAGAGTTTTTAAAGTTTATAAAAAACTACGAATTTTCAAACTCGGTAGTTTTAATCAAAGGTTCAAGAGCAAACAGGTTGGAAGAGGCAGTGGAAATTCTAAGAAAGAGGTATGAAGGTTGAAAGTTGTAGTTCTCTACGGAGGAAACTCCCCCGAATCCCCCATCTCTCGTAAAAGCGCAGAAAGCGTAATAAAAGCGCTTCAATCTTTGGGACACCAAGTTTTTCCGTTAGAACTCACAAAAGATGTATCTCAAAAATTAAAAGAACTCAAACCTGACAAAGTATTCGTAGTTCTTCACGGATGTCCTGGAGAAGACGGAACGGTTCAGGGACTTTTAGAAATAGAAGAAATCCCCTACACAGGTTGTAACGTAGAAACCAGCGCAATATGTATGGACAAAGACGTAACTAAGAGGATTCTAAAAACCTACGGCATTCCCGTTCCAGCCGGTGAAACCTACTTTAAAGGAGACAAGGTTAAACCATTTGAAATTCCATGTGTCGTCAAGCCTGCAAGAACAGGTTCCACGATAGGTATTTCCGTTGTTCGCTCCCTTTCAGATTTTGAAAGAGCCGTTGAAGAAGCTTTTAAGTTCGATACAAAAATCTTAGTTGAAGAGTTCATAGAAGGAAGGGAACTAACGGTAAGCGTCCTGAACGGCAGAGCACTTCCAATAGTTGAAATAATTACAGAAACAGGTTTTTATGACTTTGATTCTAAATATAAAAGTCAGGCTACAAAATACGAAGTTCCCGCAAAACTGCACCCGAAAACAGAGGAAAAAATTAAGAGGATTGCCGAAAAAGTTTACAAAGTTTTGGAATGCAGGGGAGCTGTAAGAGTGGATTTTCGTTTAGACAAATGGAACTCCCCTTACGTTTTGGAAGTAAATACCATTCCCGGCTTAACAGAACGAAGTCTTCTACCTAAATCGGCTCAAGCAGAAGGTATCGCTTTTACAGAATTAATCAAGGAGATGCTCAAAAGTTGAAAGTAAAAAGGCGGACTGTTCTGGTATTTGTTCTTTTTTTAGCTTGTTTCACCGCTTATGTCGTAATCAACGCCCCCGGAAAGCTCCAGAATGTAGAAATAAAGTTCAACAACATTCCACCGGAATGGAAACCTTACATTAGCCAGCACATCTTTTCCGTTGTAAAGTTGGGAGAAGAAGTCAACCCTCAAGAGATAAAATATCTAAAATCTGTCCTTTCCTCCCTACCGTGGATAAAGAGCTGTGAAGTCTCTTTCAAGAGAAATACTCTCAAAATCAACCTTAAAGGAACAGAACCTTCTTACTTCCTCATAACAAAAGGTAATCGATACCTAATAGGTAAAAACGATTTCGTTTTAGAAAAAAGCGGAAAAACGTTTAAGGGAAAAGTGCCGGTTTTTTACTACTACGGAAAGGTTTCACCGTTTACACTTTCGGGAGAGTTTGTTAAAATCAAGCCAATAATAAAGGAAGAGATAAAATTGCTGGAAAGCCGTTTGGAAGAGGCAAAAATTAAAGGGGAAACGCCGCAAATCGCCATTACCGACGTAGGCGTTATCCTCGTTTACAGGAAAAACAAACTGACAGTATATCTCGACAACAGCGAGAACAGCTGGAACAACTTCAGGAAGTTTACTTCGGAAGCTCCGAATTTAAGCGCTGGAACTTACGATTTTCGTTTCCACGATTTACTTGTAGAAGGGAGGAGAGGAAAATGCTCGACCAAAAAATCTTAACCATAGATTTAGGAACTTCATCAATAAGAGTTGCTCTTTCTGTAATTAACGGAGGCGAAAAGAAAACCTACATAGTAACGGCACCTTCAAGAGGTATAAAGAGCGGAAACATCATCAACATGCAATCTGCTACAGATTCACTTAAATCCGCCCTCAGCAAACTGAAGTTGGAATCATCCGTAACTATTCCTCCGGAAGCTTACGTGCTCATCACAGGAGCGCACACGCTAAGCTACAAGGTGGAAACGAAGATAACGTTCCCCGGATGGCAAACCATATCTTACAGCGACGTTAACGAAGTTAAAAACAAAGCACAGAAAGAACTACTTAAAAAGTTGGGACAGTCGGTTCGTCAGCACTATAACGTTATTCACATAATTCCTCAAGAATTTATCATTGAGAACCTATCGGGTATTCAAAACCCCATAGGTCATAACGGCAGAGAATTAGGAATGAAAGCCTTTGTTATACTGGCAACGAAATCTTCAATTAAAACCATCGAATCTCTACTTAGAAGGGTAAACCTTAACTTGAAAGGAGTAGTGCTTCAATCTCTGGCTTCATACTACGGAATAAGGGACGATAAAACTTACTTCAACAATAATCTGCTACTTTATATAGGAGCTGGAAATACGGAATATATCTACTTTAGAGAAGATAAACCAATATTGTCTCAACACATACCCTTTGGAAGCGAGGACATATTGGATGCCTTTGTAAACACGTTAAAGGTAAACAGGAAAGAAGCCGAAAGGCTCTTTCTACAGCACGGAAGCGCCTACGCTCATAAGGTTAATCCGGAAGAGATAGTAAACATCAACTATGGAACAACCACCAAAAAACTCCCGAGAATTTACATATCTGCAATCATTAATCTGCAACTTAAAAAGCTGTTCAACGACATAAAAGAAAGCCTTGCAGAAAAAGACCCAACGTTTATTCCTAACCTTAACAGAGTATTTTTAACGGGAGGAGTTTCCAAACTCAAAGATATAGACTACTTGGCTGGAAAGATATTTAAAGCCCCAGCTGTAACCGTTGAGACTAAAGACCCTGTTCACAAAGACCCTTCTCTTTCACCGGTTATAGGAACGGCAAATTACGTCCTATCCCTAAAGAATAGAAAGAAGCTTTCCGACATAAAAGAAGATTTAACCAAGGAGTTTGAAGAGAAAGGGTTTTTGGGAAGGATTTTTCAGTTTATCAGCGAACTTATATAGGAGGACGTAATGTTCGACATAGCAGAC
>JAMOPR010000029.1 GCA_027064485.1 Desulfurobacteriaceae bacterium
ATCTATACTGCAGGTTACAAGATTTACACTACTTTAGACCTTCGGATTCAAAAATACGCTCAAAAAGTTTTGAAAGAATACGATGATAGATACTCTCAAAAGCACAAACTTGATGACCTCCAATGTGCCGGAATGGCTATTGATAAAAAGGGTGGTGTTCTTTTTGTAGTAGGTGGGAGAAACTTTAAAGAAAGTCCTCTCAACAGAGCTTTTAGAATTTTACGTCCAATAGGTTCGACTGCAAAGCCTTTCACCTACTTAACAGCTTTCCAAAACGGTTGGTCTCCGCTTGATTACGTTTCCAACGAACCTTTTGAGATGGTTACGGAAATAACCGAAAACGGAACTCAAGTATTGAAAGAATGGAAACCGGAAAACTACGGTAAAAAGTTTACACCTTTCGTTCAAGTGCGTTACGCTTTGATGAAGTCAATCAACGTTGCAACGCTACATCTTGCCATGCACTTTCCGCAAAAGATAAGAAAAACGCTTATAAAGTTTGAAATGATAAAACCTACCGATTCATTTGACCTTTCCTACGTTTTGGGAAGTTTCCCTTCAAATCTCTATCGTATAGTTAGAGCGTATTCTGCCTTTCAGGATAACGGAATCCTCAAGGAGCCCTACGTAATTACAAAAGTTACAAACAGATTCGGTAGAGTGATATACCGTGGATATCCTGTTATGAAAAACGTTTCTGATGCCTGGTCTGTTCAGATTTTGCGTTCAATTATGCAGGATGTCGTTAAAAGAGGAACGGCGCGTAGCATTTCCTACCTCACAAAGTGGTTTGACGTTGCTGGGAAAACAGGAACAACAAACGACTTTAGAGATGTTTACTTTTCAGGATTTACTACCTCTTTTATCATGAGCGTTTGGTTTGGAAGGGACAGCTATCAGAAGATGTGGGATGGAGCAACGGGAGGTGGGACGGCCGCGCCTCCTTGGGGATTAATAGCAAGAAAAATATGTCAGCTTTACGGATGCGGTCAGTTTGAACCACCTTACGAAGATATTGTGAAACACTATCCTCCGCCTACTCATTTTCCTGAAGAGGAGATGAAAGACATTTACTACAATGAATGGATAGATAAACTTAACGAGCCAAGCTATGGAGAAGATAACAACTGAAGACTTAAAGTTTATGAACTTAGCTATTAAAGAAGCTTACAAAGCTAAGGGAAAAACTCTTCCCAACCCTGCTGTTGGTGCTGTAATAGTTAAAGATGGAAAAGTTATCTCTAAGGCTTATCACGAAAAGGCAGGAAAGCCCCACGCAGAAGCCTTAGCTATAGAGAAAGCAGGTAGTAGGGCAAAAGGAGCAACTCTTTACGTAACTCTTGAACCATGTAACCATTATGGGAAAACTCCTCCCTGCACCGAAAAGATAATAAAAGCCGGAATAAAAGAGGTTGTAATTGGGATAAGAGACCCTAACCCGATAGCTTCCGGCGGTATAGAACGACTGAAAGCAGCGGGAATAAGGGTAAAAGAAAACGTTTTTAGAAAACGCTGCTTTGAGCTTATAGATGATTTTATTGTTAACGTTAAGTATTCTCGCCCGTTTGTATCTCTTAAATTAGCTTCCACTCTCGACGGCTTTATTGCTGATGAGAAGGGAAATTCTAAGTGGATTACTTCAAAAAAATCCCGCACCTACGTTCATAAGCTCCGTTCTTACCACAACGCTGTAATGGTGGGCATTGGAACGGTTTTGAAAGATGACCCTCTTTTAAACGTTCGTTACGTTGAAACTTCTGTCCAGCCTAAAGCTGTGATTGTTGATAAAGACTTAAAAATTCCTTTAAATTCAAAGCTGGTTAAGGAAAGAGCGAAAGAATTGATAGTAATAACGTCTGAAGAATCACTCCTGAATTATAAAGCCGGGATTTTGAAAGATTTAGGAGTAAAACTGCTTCCAACGTCTTTTGATGGTAAATACCTCGATTTAGCTGAAGCTTTCAAAAATTTGAGAGAGCAGTTTGATATTTACTCTATCATGTGTGAAGGTGGCAGCAGGTTAGCTGGATATCTGTTAAAAAACAATTTAATTGATAAACTTTATCTGTTTTACGCTATGAAAGTGTTTGGCAGCGGAATTAAGCTGTTTGATATGGATAGAAAGGATTTAGAAGATTTTGAGATTTTCTCAGTGAAAAGGATGGGGGGGGATTTTGTTTTAAAATGTTTTACAAGGAAACTTCTGGAATGAGAAAGGAAAGAGTTCTACCTTATGGAAGACAATGGATAGATGAAGAAGATATAAAAGCGGTAGTTGAAGTTCTGAAATCGGATTTTATTACTCAGGGTCCAAAGATAAGAGAGTTTGAGGAAAAGATAGCCAAATTTGTAGGTGCTAAATATGCTGTAGTCTTTAATTCAGGAACATCTGCTCTTCACGCTGCTTATTTTGCTTTTGGTCTTTCTTCAGAGGACGAATTTATTACTTCCCCAATTACTTTTGCAGCAACCGCAAATGCAGGTCTTTATTTGAGAGCTAAGCCTGTTTTTTGTGATATAGAAAGAGATACAGGGAATGTTAATGTTAAGCTTATAGAAGAAAAGATAACTTCTCATACTAAGCTTATAGTTCCTGTGCACTATGCAGGGCATCCGTGTGATATGGAAAAGATAAAAGAAATAGCTGATAAATACGGTCTTTTTGTAGTAGAAGACGCCTGTCATGCATTAGGAGCAGAGTATAAAGGTTCTAAAATAGGAAGTTGTAAATATTCCGATGCTACTGTTTTCAGCTTCCACCCGGTAAAGCACATAACTACTGGCGAAGGTGGAGTTGTTGCAACTAACAGAAAAGACATTTATGAAAAACTTTTAATGTTTAGAAATCATGGAATAACCAAGGACGAAAAAAAATTTTTAAATCAAAAAGAAGGAGATTGGTATTATGAAATGCACTTTCTTGGGTTTAATTACCGTATGACAGATATTCAGGCAGCTTTAGGAATTTCTCAGTTAAAAAAGTTGGATAAGTTTGTAAAGAGAAGGAGAGAAATAGCAAGAATTTATAATAAAGCCTTTAAAGATAATCCATACTTTGATACTCCGGTTGAAAAAGATTATGCCTATCATTCTTATCATTTGTATTCCATACGGCTGAAGAATGAGTATAAAAACAGAAAAAAAGAAGTGTTTCAACTTCTTAGAAGAAAAGGAATAGGTGTGCAGGTTCATTATATACCAGTTTATCTACATCCATATTATCAGCAGTTAGGATACAGGGAAGGAGAGTGCCTATTATCAGAAGATTTTTATAGGAAAGAAATAAGCTTACCTTTGTATCCGGCAATGACAGAAGAGGATGTAGACTATACTATAAAAGCAGTCTTTGAAGTATTTGAAGAGGTAGCTAAATGAAAATAGGAGCAATTATCCAAGCAAGAACAGCATCTACAAGACTTTCAAAAAAAATTTTAAAAGAACTTCCGTATGGGAGCGGCATTACTGTATTGGAGCAGGTTATACGAAGATTAAAGAAATCAAAATTACTCGATGAGATAATAGTTGCAACTACGACTAATTCTGCGGACGATGCAGTGGTTGAAATTTCAAAGAGAGAAAGAATAAAATATTTTAGAGGGAGTGAAAAAAATGTTCTTGAAAGGTATTACCTGTGTGCTAAGAAAAATAAAGTTGACGTAATAGTAAGAATAACAAGTGATTGTCCTTGTATTGATTGGGATATTGTAGATATAGTGATAGAAAAACATTTACAAATGGAAGCAGACTATACTTCAAATACTATAAAGAGAACTTTTCCACATGGTCTGGATGTTGAGGTAATTTCTTTCAAAGCTCTGGAAAAAGCATACTATGAAGCTTCAGAAGACTTTGAAAAGGAGCACGTTTGTCCTTACATACATACGACGAATAGAGAAAAATTTAAAACAGTTTCGGTAGAAGCACCGGATTATTTGACTGCTCCAGATATAAGAATCACTCTTGATACAGAAGAGGACTATGCTTTACTCTGTGCAGTTTTTGACTATCTGTATCCTCAAAATAACTACTTTCAGGCAG
>JAMOPR010000030.1 GCA_027064485.1 Desulfurobacteriaceae bacterium
AAGGTCACCTCTTGCCCGCGTTCCAGAATTTGTAAACGTTAAGTGTCCCAAATGCGGCAGCGATGCAAAAAGGGATACAGACACAATGGACACCTTCTTCGACTCATCGTGGTATTTCCTCCGCTATTGTTCCCCAAAAGAAGAAACGCTACCATTTAAACCAGAAGAAGCAGCTTACTACATGGTAGTTGACCAGTATATCGGCGGAATAGAACACGCCGTCCTGCACCTTCTTTACTCAAGGTTCTTCACAAAGGTCTTAAGAGACTTAGGACTCCTCAAATGCCCAGAAAATCACCCCCAAAAAGAATTTTTCAGAAAAGGTGAACCGTTCCAAAACCTCTTAACCCAAGGAATGGTCAACAAACGCTGGACAAGCATAAAAAACCTTCTTAAAGGCTACAACCTAACAGAAGAATCACCTTTAAAAGAACTAATAAAATCTGTCTTAGGCAAAGAATCAGATTTCAGCGAAACAATCGGCGAATTCATGAAAAAGCATCACCTCACGATAGGAGACAACGTAAAACTTCTCTTTGAAACAAAAGAACTCAAAAATTACGTGGACGATTTAGAATCTCTTCTTTCCAAACTGGAAGAGCGCTTCGGCGAAGTCTCAAAAATGAGCAAATCAAAGCACAACATAGTAAATCCCGGTGAAATGATAGAAAAGTATGGCGCAGATGCAACAAGGCTTTACATACTCTTCGCTGCTCCACCAGAATCGGAATTCGAATGGAAAACAGAAGGCATAGAAGGTGCATACAAATTTTTAAGAAGAGTATTCCAGCTAATTTCCGACAACCTTCAGCTCTTTAAAGAAGAACAAAACGGCGAACTCTCTAAAAACGGCAAAGACTTAAGAAGAAAAACCCATCAAACTTTAGAAAAAGTAACAGAAGAGCTAAACGGAAGGTTCAAATTCAACACAGCAATAGCCTCAATAATGGAATTAGTAAACGCAATATCTTCCTTTAAGCCAGAAACAGAAGGTGATAAAAAAGCTCTCAAAGAAGCCCTTGAACTAACAATAATAATGCTCTCCCCATTCACTCCTCACATAGCAGAAGAACTCTGGCAACTTACAGGTCACCAAACGCTATTATCAGAAACACCGTGGCCCCAAGTTGACAAATCTGCCCTAAAAGTTGATGAAATAGAGATTCCCGTTCAGGTAAACGGCAAAGTAAGAGACAAAATCACAATCCCCGCCGATGCAGACGAAAACACAGTTAAAGAAATAGCTCTATCTTCCGAAAAGGTGCGCAAATACACAGAAGGCAAAGAAATCAAAAAGTTCATATACGTTCCAGGCAGATTGGCAAACATAGTGGTGAAGTGATATGTTTAAATTGAAATCCTTTTGAGGAAAAGCATGAATTTGGCGATAAAATACCTCCCGAAATACACAATTAAGGACTACGAAAAGTGGGAAGGAGACTGGGAACTTATAGAAGGAATAGCCTACGCTCTCTCTTCTCCCTCTTTTAAACATCAAAGAGTAGCAGGAAAACTCTTCCGTTTTTTAGACGAAGCGCTGGAAAAGAGCTGTAAAAACTGCGTTGTCGGCATAGACACAGATTACGTAATAGACGAACATACCGTTGTAAGACCTGACGTTTTTGTAACCTGCGACAAAGTAGAAAATAAACTTTTAAAAGCCCCCCAGATTATTTTTGAAATAGTTTCAGAAACTACAAGCGACAGAGATGAGGGATTAAAAAAAGAACTTTACGAAAGAGAAAATGTGGAATATTACGTTTTAGTCTATCCTGAACTAAAGAAAGCGAGAATCTTCAAACTAATAAATGGTAAGTATCAAAAAGTCTTTGAGGCAACGGAAGATAAATATATCTTTGAAATAAGAAACTGCAAATTCCCTTTAGATTTCTCCAAAGTGTGGAGTTAGATGGAAAAACCTCTAATAATCATTACAGGACCTACGGCAACAGGAAAAACAGACTTCTCAATAAAACTCGCAGAAGAAATCGGCGGAGAGGTTATCTCCGCCGACTCAATGCAGGTCTATAAAGGTTTAGACGTAGGCACGGACAAAGTATCGGCAGAAATAAGAGAAAAAATCCCCCACCACCTCATAGACGTCATCACCCCAGACAAACCTTTTTCCGTTGCAGACTTCGTAAAGCTATCAGACAAAGCGATAAAAGAAATCAGAGAAAGAAATAAATACCCGATAGTAGTCGGCGGAACCGGCTTCTACATAAAAGCCCTCCTCTACGGCATCCCTCAAACACCCCCTTCAGACAGAAAAATAAGAGAACAACTCCTATCTCAACCAACAGAAGAACTTTACGAAAAACTGCAGAAAATAGACCCTAAATACGCACAAAAAATCGGCAGAAACGACAAAAAACGCATCGTAAGAGCTTTAGAAATTTATGAGATAACAGGAAAATCTATAACTTCTTTCAAACCTTTTAGTTCAACTCCCCGTTACGAATTTTTAGGCTACTTCCTTTACCGAAATCGCAATGAACTCTACAAAAGAATAGAAAACAGAGTTGACTCACAAATAGAAAGAGGATTAATAGAAGAAACTAAATGGCTCCTACAATTCGGTAAAAACACAACAGCTTTCCAAGCTTTAGGTTATAAAGAAATTTTAGAATACCTTGAAGGCAAACGTTCACTTGAAGAAGCAGTCCAACTCCTCAAAAGGAGAACAAAACAATTTGCCAAACGGCAGTTTACCTGGTTCAAAAAAGAACCTAAATTTAGATGGATAAATATGTCACAAATCCCCGAAGATAAAATTACGAAACTCATAAAACAGGATTTAAAACTTTACGAGGGGAAAAATGAGCGTGAAAATCACACTTGACTTACCTGAAGAAACATGGGAAAGAGTTGAAAAATTAGCACAACTCCACGGGAAGCAACCCTTTATATTTATTAAAGAATGCATTGAAAAACTCGCAAAAGAAAATAGCTATTACGAAGAAATAAACAAGAAATTATCCGATATAGCATCTAACTACAGGGGAAGCTTAGAAAAGTGGAACAGAGAGGATTTGTATGACTAAGCAAGCAAAAGCCTTCTTCGACACTAACATCCTTGCTTACGAATTCGATAACAGCGATACAACTAAACAAGAGATAGCTTCAAATTTGCTAACGCAATGGAGAACAAACGGATATATGGTAATTTCAACTCAGGTTTTACAAGAACTATTCGTTGTTTTAACAAAAAAGTTAAAACCACCACTAAAAGAACCAATCGCCAAGGAAGTAATCAAAACTTACAGCAAATTTCCTATAGTAATCATTAATCCAAATCTTATATTAAAAGCGATTTCAATAAAGGAAAAATATAAGTTTTCCTTTTGGGATTCACTAATTTTTTCTGCTGCCATTGAAGCTAAGTGCTTTATTCTTTTTACCGAAGACTTATCACACGGAGCAGTTATAGAAGGAGTTTAAATTATTAATCCCTTTCTAAAGGAGGAAAAGCGATGAACCTTCAGGATGCATACCTTAACCGCCTCAGAAAAGAAAGAATCCCTGTAAACATTTTTCTATCCAAAGGCACGCGCCTTCAAGGCATCATCACTTTCTTTGACCAATTCACCATTCTCCTCGAAAACGGCAACTCTCAACAGTTAGTATACAAACACTCCATAGCTACAATTGTCCCGACAAAACCTGTTAAAAATCTTTTCAAAGAACAGGAAGAGAGCAAAAATGGATAAAACAATACTTTTCGGTGGACTAACACCAATCCACGAAAGACTTATTCAGGGAGCAGTAGAAAGTCAAGGCTACAAAGCCCTTCCCCTTCCTGTTCCAGACAACCACTCACTTGCTGTAGGTAGAGAATACTGTAACCGCGGAATGTGCAATCCAACCTACTACACCGTTGGAAATCTAATTAAATTCCTCTTAGAAGAACAGAAAAAAGGCGTAAACGTAGAAGAAAACTATGTTTTTGCAACTATCGGTGCCTGCGGACCCTGTCGCTTTGGAATGTATGAAACAGAATACAAACAAGCGTTAGCAAAAGCAGGT
>JAMOPR010000031.1 GCA_027064485.1 Desulfurobacteriaceae bacterium
TTGCCCGGAAGAGTTAGGAGAGTTTCAGGTTTTTAAAGATGAGAAAGAAGAACCTATAGGCTCTGCTTACATAACGGATATCAGTTTATCGGGAGCAGAGTTTTTTAGTTCTACCGTTCCTCTTTCTTCCATAAATGTGGGTGACGTTATAGTTGTCAAACAGAAAGGTAAACAGATGAAGCTGGAACTTGTAAGGAAGAGGGAAAACAAGGCAAGGCATATAATATACTTTGCGGGAAAAATCGTAGAAACGAACTTTAATCTGATGAATTACCTTATGACTAACTACGTTAAAGTAATTAAGGATATTTTATTAGCTAATAAGTTTTGATTTTCTTAGAGTATAAAGTGTCCCTTTGAACCGGGGTAAAGCCGGCATCTTTGATGAGCCTTACAATTTCGCTAAGGGGCATTCTAAATTTAACTCCAGCAGCAGCAACAACGTTTTCCTCAATCATAAGGGAACCAAAGTCGTTAGCTCCAAACTTTAAAGCTACTTGTGCTACTTTACCGCCTTGAGTAACCCAGGAAGCTTGGACGTTATCAAAATTATCGAGAAAAATCCTCGATACAGCTAAAACCCTTAAATATTTTTCGCCACTACTTTTCTCTTTCACTTCCTTACCCAGCTCTGTGTTGTCCGGCTGATAGCTCCAAGGTATAAAAGCGGTAAAACCTCCTGTTTTATCCTGCAGTTCTCTCAATACGTTTAAGTGTTCAACTATATCCTCATCTGTATCAACGCTTCCGAACATCATCGTTGCTGTTGTCCTTAAACCTAACCTGTGAGCCGTTTCATGAACGAATAACCATTCTTTGGTTTTTGCCTTGTTGGGAGATATTCTCTCCCTTACTCTATCAACTAAAATTTCAGCTCCGCCGCCGGGGATAGAACCGAGCCCTGCTTCTTTCAATCTTTTTATCGTTTCTTCAACGCTAATACCTGAAACTTTGGCAATGTGAATTATTTCCGGTGCGGAAAAGCCGTGAACGTGAATTTCTGGGAAGTGCTCTTTTATAAAACGCAAAAGTTCTTCATACCACTCGATAGTTAAATCGGGATGGAGTCCTCCCTGCAGGAGAATGGCTGTTCCTCCCAGCTCAATAGTTTCTTCAATTTTTCTTTTTAGCGTATTTTTGTCTATAACGTAAGCGTCTTCGTCTTCTTTATTTCTGTAAAAGGCGCAAAACTTGCACTTGCATACGCATATGTTCGTGTAGTTTATGTTTCTGTCTATTACAAACGTTACTTCCCTTTCAGGATGTTTTCTGTTCCTTACGAAATTTGCGAGTTGACCTAATTCGATTAAGTTGGCTTCTTTAAGGAGGGTTACAGCTTCTTCGGTGTTTATTCTTTCGCCGCTTAAAATTTTATCTTCTATAATCCTATTCACCTTTTTCTCCGAGGAAAATAGATTAAAATTCAAAGAAGAGTTTAAGGAGTAAACGTTGACCTGTCAAATATGCGGTGGGACTGGATGGATAGTAAAGGAAATTGACGGCAGGAGCGTTAGTTTCAGGTGTAAGTGCCAATTTGAGAAATTCAGCAAAATCTATCTCAAAAAGGCTGGAATACCTAAAAGGTATCAAAACTGTAAGTTTTCTAATTACATTCCCCAAACAGCTTATCAGTTTAGAGCCTTAAAGGAATGTGAGAAATTTTTTTATCTTTTTCCCTTCGTTAATAAGGGGTTGCTCCTTTACGGACCGCCTGGGACGGGAAAGACGCACTTGGCTGCAGCGATATTAAGGAACGTAATTAAGTATAAGGGGCAGAAGGGGGTATTTTGCGATTTCAGAAACCTACTTTTGTCCATAAAAAGCACTTACGATACCAATGAATCGGAAATTGAAATAATAGAGAACGTAGTGAAAGCTCCTCTTTTAATTTTAGATGATGTAGGTGCGGAGAGAAATACCGAATGGGCTAAGGAGAAATTGAATCTTATTATAAATTACAGGTATATAAACAACCTGCCGACAATTATTACAACGAACCTCTCCTTTGAAGGGAGTTTGGAGCAGTTTTCTTCCAAGTTTGACAGTAGAACTGAATCGAGAATTTACGAGATGTGTAAGATTTTAAAGGTGGAAGGTGATGACAGGAGAAAGGCGGATGCAGTTTAAGAGGATAGGAATAGTGGCAAACCCGATTAAAACGGAAAGCGGGAAAGGTGTTAAAAAAATAGTTGAGAAGTTAAAGAAGTATAACGTTGAGATATATACCGATGAAGAAACTTGTCGTTTAACTGGTAAGGGTTGCAGGGAAAGTGTTAGAGTAGTGGATAGATTGTCGCTTCCCGATAAAGTAGATGTCATTTTGGTTTTAGGTGGGGATGGGACGTTTTTAACGGTTGCTAAATTGGTGGATAAAAAACCTGTTCCGCTTTTGGGGATAAACTTTGGCAGGCTTGGCTTTTTAACGGAAATTTCAATAGATGAAATAGATGCAAGCCTTGAAAAGCTTATGAAGGGTAAATTTAAGCAGGAAAACAGACCTGTTATAAGGGTGAAAGTTATAAGGAAGAATGGTCACATATCTATATACAGGTGCGTTAACGAAGTGGTAATAAAGAGAGATATTTTGGCGAGGATAATAGAGGTTGAAGTAAAAGCAGACGGTTCTTACGTTACCACGTTTAGGGGAGATGGACTTATAGTTGCAACGCCGACTGGCTCAACGGCGTATTCCCTCTCAGCCGGAGGACCGATTACGATACCTACTCTTAACGTGATGATTCTCACTCCCATATGTCCTCATACGCTAACGTTAAGACCGCTTATCATTCCCGGGGAAGTCTGCCTTACGGCGAGGCTGAAGACAGAAAGCGAAACGGTTATGGTTATCTTTGACGGGCAGGAAGGAATAGAATTAAGGGAGGGAGATGTTATAGAAATAACAAGGTCTCCCTACGACCTTTTGATACTGAGAGACCCTGAAAAATCCTACTATCAAACCTTAAGGGAGAAATTAAAATGGGGATAGTTACAGCAGCGGCAGCAGGAGCTTTAGCGTTAACGCTTATTTTCTTAAATTCACTTTCGGGCGGTTTAAATACGCCGGAGAGTAGTCAGTGCTATAGAGGAAAGCTTTACATCTCCAACATTGGGAGTTTACCGCCCGACAGTAAAGATGGAGATGGCTATATTACCCTTGCCACTTTAGGCGGTAAGGTGATAAAGCAGAAGTTCGCAACAGGGTTGAATGCACCTAAAGGTATAACGTTTGCTGAGGGTAAGTTGTTCGTTGCGGACATAGATACGGTGGTAGTAATAGACCCTCAATCGGGAAAAATCCTCCGCAAAATACCTATTCCGGGAGCGAAGTTTATCAACGATACAGCCTTTGACGGAAGATACGTTTACATTTCCGATACCATGACGAACACAATTTATCAGTTAAATCCTACAAACTACTCCGTGAAGGTATTCCTTCAGAATAATGAACTTGAAGGACCGAACGGTATAGCCTTTACCCCAGACGGTAGAATGATAGTAGTTAGTTACGGTAGCGGTAAGGTTTTCCAGATAAATAAGAGTAAATCCTTAAAACTTTTAACCAGGGTTAACGGGTTTTTAGATGGCGTTGTAGTTTTGAACGACGGGACGATTGTTTTTTCGAGCTTTTCCGACGGCAAGATTTATGCGTTTAAAAATGGGAAAGTAAAGATTATAAAGTCCGGTCTTATAACCCCTGCCGATATAGGATACTGCAACGGTAAACTTTTCGTTCCAGAGTTCAGTGCACATAGAGTTGAAATCTTTAAGGTGAAGTAAGATGAAAGAGATAATCATCCTTACGGGCGAATCAGGTTCTGGTAAATCTTCTGCAATGCGTCACCTTGAAGATTTGGGCTTTTACTGCATAGATAACGTTCCTGCCGATTTGTTGAATAATCTCATAAGACTTATCGATGATAACGCAGAGATAGAAAAGGCTGTTTTGGTAACAGACATACGTAATCCTTCTTTCCGCAAC
>JAMOPR010000032.1 GCA_027064485.1 Desulfurobacteriaceae bacterium
CCGTCTGAGACTCCTTAAGAGCTTAAAGTCTTTGTGTATTTGAGGAAGGTCCTTTAGTAATTCGCTCTTTAATTCTCCATCAAATCCGAGCTTTCTTAAAGATTCAACTGGAAGGTGTTTTAACTGCTCTTCTACTGATTTTTGGTCAAAGTCCCCCTCATCCTGAAAAAAATCCTGTGGAAATGTGTGGTGTCTCTTTACTGCTACAAATGAAAGAAAGTTTTCCGTTAAGTTCTTATTTCTCTCCTTTAAATAGCGGTATAGAAACAAAGCAGAAAGGAGTGAATGTTCCTTTGGACATAGCGGTTTCTCTCCCTTTATATACCTCTGAAAACACTTTGTTGCCTTTCCTAAGTCATGAAAAAGGGCTACTTTATGGGCTAAGTCTTTTAATTTCTTATTTTCAACTGGGAAATACTTGTCTATGAGCCCTTCAACTCCTTCAAGGTGATCCTTAAGGCACCTATTTGGATGGGAAAGCAAACAGGTATAAACTTTCTCCTGTTTCTCTGATTCTCCAGACATCCCGAAATTCTCCCTTCAGTTTCCCTCCTTCAGGGTTAAAGAGTACTTCTTTAAACTCAAGAGTTTTCCTGTCTGAATCCATAGCGGTTGGGATTTTCTCCTTCATTACCTTTTGGTTAAAGTTTAAGTTAAGTTTTACTAAGTTTTCTACCGGAACTACAGTTGATATCTCGTTAGACCTACTGCTCCTTTCAATCTCGTAAAGGCCTACGTATGAAAAGTCTGCAATACATTCAGAAAGACCAAGTGAGAGCGTATAAGTTGTTCTATGTTCTTTTAAGAGTTGGACTATTTCATTTAGAAGTTTCTTTTCCCCTGATATGAAGATTCTGAAAGAGACGTCTTTTAAAAACTCAAATAGAACCTGAGTCCTTGGGTTTTTTTTCCTAAGTGTCGGGTCAAATTTCTTTCCCCTCTTTGTATCAATTAGGTTAATCCCTAGTCTAATCTTTTTTACGGGAAGCTCAATTCCTATACCCACTTCAAGAGGGTTTGTCTTTTCAATGTACTCCTCCTTTCCAAAGCCAAGAAGAGCCCCCACCATTCCCCTTACAGTTGGCGGTGGAGGGAAGGAGAAAGTTAGAGGAGAGGAGGTTGTGTAAAACCTCTTAAAGTGTCCAAATTCCCCCCAAATTCTAAACTCAAGGACTAACTTTCTATCCATTGGAATCTCTCCAGAGGTATATCTTTGAAAACCTCCTCAATACTTGAGCCCTGAACGAAGCTCACCCTATCGTCAACTACGTAATAGACTTTTTCTATTTTTTCCCTGTTCTTTTCAACGGCGCTTTTAAGGGGCAATAAGCTTAGTTTAAGCTGAGAAATGTCCCTTATAGCTAAGTCGTCAACGTCCTTTTCAACGTTTACAAGTTTATTTAACTCTCCTATATGGAACCTTTCTCCCTCTTTATAAACGATTTCTATTAGTAATCTTGGCATGTGGCCAAACTTGGAGCGAGAGATAACGTCTGTTGACTCCTTTACTCCGAACCACATGGCCTTTGTCATCTTCTCAAGGTCGCTGTCTGTTAGCTTTGTATCCTCTGAGGCCTTCTCATTTGCAATCCCGTAAAAGCAAAAAAGCCCGTAAGGAATTACGTAAAAGTCTGTTATAGTTCCCTGCTCTTTACTCTCTCCTGAAGGCATTACTGTTGTTCCCTTTATGAGCTTTACACTTACTTTGTGGAGAGAACGTCCGAACTTAAACTGAACGGGACCTGTATAACTTCTCGCCTTTTTACCTATTGCAAACGTTCCCCCAAAGAGGCGGATGTCTATGCACCTTTTAAGGAGCTCCTCGTAGTCTCCCTTGTAGTACTTCTCAAAGAGTTCCTCCTTAGTCATTAAACTTCCGTCCTCCTTCCTCTCCTCCCTTATAAATATCTCCTCACCCATATCAAGTAACTCGTCCCTTATAGTCCTTTTTAACCTTGTATCTGTTACAATACAAGTTCCAACCTCTTCGTCAATTCTGGGTCTGTTCTCGTCTATTGGGTCTCCGTTGGGATTTGCATCAGTTACATCGTAGAAAAAGAGATACTCCCTTCTATTCTTTATCATCTTTTCCTCCCTTAATTCTCTTTAGTTCTTTTCCTACTGCTTCATAAACCTCATTCTTTAATCCCATTCCAACCGTAAATAGGAAGTTCATTCTTTCCTCGTTAATTCCCCACTTTGGCTTACTCTTGGCAAAATAACTGCTCATCAACTGGTGAATTTTTGACTCAAAAGATGTAAATGCGTTGTAGTTTTCAAGTTTTTCAATAACTTCCCCCACTAACTTTTCAAATCCTCTCTGGTTTAGTTTAAAAGAGGAGAGCTTTTTAAGGAATGGTTTGCTCTTGCGTTCGCTGTACTGTTTCTCTAAAAGCCTTTGAGTAAGTGCACCTAAGAGGAAAATTGCTTTCTCTTCCGGGTTTTTTGGATTAAAAATAGGAAGAGAGTCAACAAACTCCTTTAAGGTTTTATTTTCTTCCATAGTTTCCTCCAGAGAGTTTTCAGTCGCCTCTTTAACAAAAAGGAAAGATGCCAAGGCTTCCCTTACTTTCCAGGTTAAATTTCCCCCTTCTCGTGAGAGCTCCCTCAAGTACTCTTCCCTTATACCGTTTAGCAGGTTGGAGATTAGGAGACTTTCGGAAACTGGAGACTTCCTGAATACCCTATCAACAATTTCAAGGAACTCTTTTTTAACTGACTTACTCTTTGAGTTTTTGTCGTAGAAGAATTGAGAGATAGTTGAAAAGGTAAATTCCCTCTTTAAATCAATAAGTTTTTCAACTTTACTCTTTACCCTAAAAAGCTCTCTTAACCTTGAGGGAAAAACGTCCTGTATATGGAGCTTTATCTGTTCCTGGGCGTTACTCTTTTTGATAAAGAGAAAGTGGAAAGTTAGCGCATCCTCCAGTTCCTTTAAGTAGTCGAGAATGTCATCTTCTGTGTCGCTTAGTCTGGCCTCCTGTTCACTTGATAGACCGACTTTCCTTTTTAAATTCTCAATCTCTAAAATTTTGGATACTTCAAGGTGGCCTTCTTGAGAGACGATTAAGGAGGGAACTATTAGGTATTTGGGAGTTCCTTTTGCAAGGTTGAAAGTTTTCTTTTCAAGGAAACTTTTAGCCCTTTCAAGAGCTCTAAAGCAATCAAAGCAGATTGGAAAGCCCCTGTAGTGAAATCTTTCTTGAAAACCTGATATGTAGCCCGGTTTATCAATCGTGTAGAAGCTGAAAGGTGATTTTCTTCCTGAAACTTTTGTTTCCCTTCCGCAGAGAGAACAAGTTCCGTCTTTATAACCTAAATCTTCAACGTAACCCCTCTTAAAGGCTTCAACTAAATCTTCAATTTCTCCGGGAAGTTTCCCATCAATTTCAACCGTTAGAAGGACTTTTTCCTTCTTATTTAAGTTCTGTACTTTTTCGTTCAGTTTCTCTAAGAGCTTTTCCTCTTCCAAATTTATCGGAGTTTCGTACCCGTACTTTGAAAGCCAATTAAATATGCTTTTAAGACAAGATAAGCTCTTTAGAGGTTCACTCGTGTTTAGGTAGAAAGTTGGGGACGAAGAATTACACCTCCTTGAAGCTCTAACTCTCTTATACAGTAGCTTTTCCCAGATTTCGGAGATGTTTTTGTTCTCATCAATACCCTTAAACTCTCCGTTTTCAAACTTTAGAATTAAAACCCTTTGAGCTTCAGGTTTTTCGTAGAACCAAGGGGTTTTGTCCTCTTTAAGGAGCTCCCTCCCCAAATTATAAATAGCCTCAATCATATCTTTCTCCCTATCGTCTTTCGGGCACTACCATCCCAAAACCCTGTGCATTTTTCTCCCCAAGGCCTGCCAGTAGTGCAGTTTCAATGGCCTCTTTTGGAGCTCTTATTAAAAACTTTCCTTTATAACCCTCATACGGGAAACCTTTGTATAGGACAACTGCTTTCTTAAAGAA
>JAMOPR010000033.1 GCA_027064485.1 Desulfurobacteriaceae bacterium
CATTAACTTCGTAGTCTGATAAAGCAATAACCAGTTCTCTAATCAAAGATAAAGAAACCAAAGGTCTTACCCCATCATGTATCAAAACTTCCGAAACCCCATCATTCTCAATTGCTTTCAAACCCTCAAACACAGAAACCTGTCTTTCCTCTCCTCCGGGAACAACGTATCTAATTTTTTTGAACTTTTCTCTTAACCTCTCGCCAAAATCCAAATCCTTTTCAGGAAGAATAAGAACTATCCCATGAACAAGTTCACTCTTTTCAAAAACCCTCAGAGTATGTTCAATTATTGGAACACCGTTAATCTCAAAAAACTGCTTTTTACCCCCAAATCTTCTACCAGAACCCGCAGCAGGAATTACGGCGTATCTCACTTAACCACCTCTTTAACCCTTGCAAAAATTATCTTTCCAGAAGAAGTCTGTAAAAGATTATTTACAAGCACCTTAACCTTATGCCCTATCAAATGCTTGGCATCATCAACAACAACCATAGTGCCGTCATCAAGATAACCAACAGCCTGATTCTTTTCCTTTCCTTCCTTAACCAAAAAGACAACCAATTCCTCACCAACCGCAACAACAGGCTTTAGAGCATTAGCAAGGTCGTTTATGTTTAAAATCTCAACCCCCTTTATAGATGCAACTCTATTCAGATTATAATCAGTAGTAATTAACTTTGCCCCTAACCTTCTACAAAGCTCCACAAGTTTTGAATCAACATCCTTAATCCTCGGCATATCTCTTTCGTAAATCTCTACAGGCGGTTTCTCTAATGTCCTTAACTGAGAAACAATATCAAGTCCCTTTTTGCCCTTAGTCCTAACCATATGGTCGGTAGAATCGGCGAGAATCTGCAGCTCTTCCAAAACGAATCGAGGAATTAAAATCTTTCCCTCAATAAATCCCAACTTGGCTATTTCCACAATCCTACCGTCTATAAGAGCACTCGTATCAACAACTTTAAGTGTAGTGTAAAGTCCTTTCTCCTCCTTCAAAATTTCAGAAATAGGTCTGTTACCAGCAACTTCAACAGCCGCTAAACCAAAAAGGTAGGGCAGAGTTAAAAAAAGAATTTCCTGCAGGTAAGGAAAACTCTTAAACAAAGAAAAAAGAGAAATCCTTATACCCTCAGCCAAGAAAAGACCCAAAAAGAAACCGGCAGAAAACAAAAGAATTGTCTTAACCTTAAGCTTTCTCTTCATCAAAAATTCGTAAAAAAGAAAAGAAGCAGCCGAAATGAACATTCCGATTATTAATGACTGGGTAAACGTAAAACCGTAATGCTTGAAAATAGCTGTGGAAATGAGGAGAAGAATTAATAAAAATCCCCCCATCACCCTTGATATCACTTCTTCACCTCTTTAAGAATCTTCCTTATCCTCTGCTTAACCTTTTTAACAGGTTCTCCCAAAGAAAGAGCTATCTCCTCAGACAGCTTACTAAAAGCTTCTTCAAACATTCTCTTTTCAGAATAAGAAAGGTCTTTATCCTTAGCCCTAAAAGAAAGGTTACGAACAACAGTAGCAAGCTCCTTAATGTCTCCCGTCTTTAACCTATCAACGTTTAACCTGTGCCTTACCGTCCACTTTTTACTTATGTTTGTTGGAGTCTCCGAAAGATACTCCAATATTTCTTCAATTTCTTCTTCTGAAAGAATATGTCTAATGCCGGAAGTTTCAGCCGTAGCTTCAGGAACCAGTATAGACATATTCTTTCCAACCAGAGAAATTCTCAGATAAACTATCCTTTTCCCCCCCACTTCTCTTTCTTCAGTTCCTTCTATCACTCCAACTCCGTGAGGAGGACAAGCAACTTTATCTCCTACTTTAAACATCAGAAACTCCTAATGAGGTTTCTTCACCGGCACCTCTCCCTTTTTTGGCTCCCCATAAGGAACAGGAATGTATTGAACAGAAGTTTGACTTCCCGGTTGATAGTAAAGTTCCATAAGGTCGTAAACTTCATCAGGAACTTCCGTAGTAACGTTCAGCCCCAGCTCTTTAATAACTTCCGCATTTAACGGATAATCATGAGTCCAGTAACCACTCGTCAAAATTTCTGCTATCCTTTCAGCCTTTTCTTTATCGTGACCCTTAAGAGTAAGAATCTTCATTATCGTATTCTTCATCTGCAAAAGTGCTTTTTCGGCAACATCTGCCATTATCAGCGTTTCATCTTTCAGCTCCGTCTTCTTCATGCGGGCAACCTTCACAAGAGAAGGAGCCGGAAACTGACCAAGTTGAGGGTCAAGGGGACCCAAAACGGCGTTTGAATCCATAACTATCTCGTCAGCTGCCAGAGCTATAAGCGTTCCGCCAGACATAGCATAATGGGGAACGATAACTCTAACAGGTGCTTTCCTTTTAGCCAAAGCTGAAGCTATCTGAGTAGCTGCAAGAGCAAGTCCACCGGGAGTATGAATAATCAGGTCAATAGCCATATCATCAGGTGTCATTCTAATAGCTCTCAAAATGCGCTCAGAATCTTCAATCGTTATGTAACGAACTAAGGGGAATCCCATAAAAGCAAGTCTTTCCTGACGGTGAATCATTGTAATAACTCGGGATTTCCTCTTCTTTTCTATTTCTTTTATTAAACGAATACGCGCCCACTCAAGATTCTTCTGCTGAAAGAGAGGCCACAAGGAAAAGAAAATAATTAGTAACCAGAACATATCAAAGAAACTTGGACTCTGATGCATGGAATCTCCTTACAAATCTTTATACACTATTTTACCATTATAAAAAGTCATTTTAACTTTTCCTTTTAATCTCCAATTAAGAAACGGAGAATTAAAACTTTTAGATTTAATCATTTCTTTAGTGAAAACATACTCCTCTTCCGGGTCAAAAACAGCAATATTTGCCCTCGCCCCGGGCTTTAAGGTTCCAATATCACTCCTCTTTATAATTTTAGCCGGAGTAGTGGATAACCTTTCCACCATCTGCAAAAGGGTTAAATATCCCTGCCTTACAAGCTCCAAAGAAAGAGGAAGTGTGGTTTGAAGACCTATTATCCCAAAAGGTGCAGCACAAAACTCAACCATTTTTTCATCTTCCGTATGAGGAGCGTGGTCCGTAGCTATAACGTCAGCTATCCCTTCTTTTAAGGCTCTTCTGCAAGCTTCAACGTCTTCAGAAGTTCTCAAAGGCGGACACATCTTAGCATTAGTATCAAAACTCTTAACTGCTTCCTCTGTAAGAGTAAAGTGGTGAGGAGTTACTTCACACGTTACGTTTATTCCTTCCCTTTTTGCCATCTCTATAATTCTTAAGGCATTAGCAGTAGAAACGTGACAGATATGGATGTGAACACCTGTAAGCTTTGCAACCATCAAATCCCTTAAAATTCCTATTTCTTCTGCTTCTGCCGGCATACCGGGAACGCCCAAAAGCGTTGAAACCACCCCTTCATTCATATGACCGCCGGCGGAAAGAGTCTTATCCTCGCTATGGGTAAAAACAGGAATTCCTAAAGAACGGGCATAATCCATCGCGTTTCTCAAAACTTTTGCATCTTTAGGTGTCTCACCGTCATCAGAAATAGCAACTATACCGGCTTTTACCATCAAACCTATTTCCGCTAACTCTTCTCCTTTCAATCCTTTAGTAATTGCTCCTATGGGGAAAACATCGCAAAGACCAACACTCTTAGCCTTCTCTACTATATACCTCGTAATAGCAGGGTTATCGTTAACAGGGTCTGTATTAGCCATACAGCAAACAGAAGTTACTCCTCCCGCAACAGCAGCTTGAGAACCCGTTTCTATATCTTCTTTCCATTCCTGTCCCGGGTCTCTAAAGTGAACGTGCAAGTCTATAAATCCCGGAGTTACTACCAAACCATCAGCATCAATAACGGTTACCGCTTCAGAAATGGGAATGTTTTTATCAACTTTAACAACTCTGCCATCATCAATAAGAATATCCGTTACTTCATCGATTGAAAGAGAA